>JAAYGJ010000001.1 GCA_012727745.1 Clostridia bacterium
ATGGCCCCCGATATGAACTGCTGACCAGGGGTACCTTTCTTGATTTTTATCGGCAGGTTGGCGGCACTATCTTTGACGTTGAAGAAGCCAAAGCAGTCCTGGCGGGCATGGTGGCCCGTTATCCCAACTTAGCTGTGAGCCTGAATACCACTTTTAAAGAGCTTATTATAGAGGATAACGAACTGGTAGGTATTAAGGCCATAAGGAATGGGCAGGAGCTTAATTTCTACGGCCGGCGCTTCATTGATGCTACCCAGGATGCTGATCTGGCTACTGCTGCCGGGGTGCCTTATACCTTGGGTGCAGAAGATATCGGCGAGAAAGACCGTTTCCAGGCAGTGACTCTGGTTTTTCAACTGGGGGATATTGATTGGCAGGCCCTGGAACGGGCGGTCAAAGGGGGGCAGATTAAGGATGCCAAAATATCGGCCCGGGCTGCCTGGGGTTTTAATAGTATTGCTGCCAATTACCGGCCTACTACCGAGAGGGTGCGTTTGCGGGGTTTAAATATTGCCCGCCAGAATGACGGCACAGTGATGATTAATGCTCTACATATCTTCGGTATTGACGGGTTGAGCGCTGCTTCCAGGGCGGAGGCTATGGAGTTAGCCAAAGCAGAGTTACCCGCTATTGTTGAATTTCTAATGGCCCAGATGCCCGGTTTTGCCTCTGCCCGGCTGCTGGCAACAGCGCCCGAACTCTATATCCGTGAAACCCGTCATATTGAGGCCCTGTACCAACTCGACATAAACGATGTGGTCTTTAACCGCTATTTTGATGACGCTATAGCCCTGGCTTCTTACCCGGTAGATGTGCAGGCAACCTCCCCCTATGATGCTGGCTACGTCTATGGTAATCCAAAAGTTTACAGCATTCCTTTCCGTTCCCTGGTACCCCAGGTGATCAATAACCTCCTGGTCGTTGGGCGTTCTGCAGGTTTTACCCATCTGGCGGCAGGTAGCGCCCGGGTGGTGCCCATCGGCATGGCCTGTGGTGATGCCGCCGGGGTGAGTGCTTACTATTCTCTCACAGTGGATAAAAACTTCCATGAACTGGCTGTCAGCAGTGAAGATATCAAAGCCATTCAGGCCCTGATTGTAAAGACAGGGGGTTATTTAAAGGATTACAAGCTTAGCAATCCTTTGGAGGGGCATTGGGCTTTTGCCGGTCTGGAATTTGTTAACCGCTGGGGGTTAATTGTACCTGGTTATGACAACGATTGGAAACTGGAGGAACCGATCAAAAGGATAAGATTTTACTATATGACTGCTAATGCCTTGCAGAGGGCGCTGGGGCGTCACGACCTGGTGCAGGCTAAAGCAGGGGCCTTAAGTTCCTACCTGGAAACCAGTGACCTAACCCGGGCTGAGGCGGCTCGCTTGCTGCTCACCTATCTGGATGAGGATGTGGCTAAGCTGGACGGGGCAGGAATTGTGGCTGCAGCTGCGGCCAGGGGACTTTTACCCATAGAACATACGGGCAGCGAGCCGTATGAAGTGATCACCGGAGCAGAGGCCTACTATGCTACTGAGAGGCTTTGCGCTCTATTAAAAGAAGTCGAGGAAGTAGAGGAAGTAGAAGGAAAGTGATTTTACTATACGGGCGTAAGAATATGGGGGGGGCTCTTGATCCGGTGAGCCAGAAATGTTTTCTTTTTACTCCAGTGAGTAAATGCCAGTTGTCTCCTGTTCAGGGTTATGCTAGAATAGACATAACAGGGTAGGCTCTGACGCCTGCTGAACTCCTACCTTGATAGACAGGCAGTGAGGAGGTAGGTGGGGAAACCTGTCTGCCTCTCGAAAAGGAAAGGAGTTTATGGTTCCGGATTTTAAACCCGGATTTGAAGCAACTTCAGGCACCCTTTCCAGGTGCCTGTATTTTTTGGATGCTGTTCTGTGTGGCCAGGTAGGAAATGGGGTTTTTCAAAGTTGCTATAAAAGAGGTGGATGGCTGTGGCTGATCAGCAAACTGTCCAGACAGCAGTCAAAGAAGCAGTAGTTGAGCATGGGGGCAAACTGCCCTGCGCCGTAGCACACGAGTTGGCCAGGCGCCTGCAGGTACCAGTGGTAGAGATCGGACAGGCTGCCGACGACCTGGGGATAAAAATTGTGCAGTGTCAGCTGGGTTGTTTTGACTAGAGAGGCATTTTATTACCACTTCTTGCAGGAACGCCTGGAACAGGCCCTGCAAGAGCTTAATTAAGGCTGGCTCTTCGGCCGGGCGGGAGGACTATGCGGCCTGCCTGGTGGCAGCGAAGGTTGAGTTGGCAGCCAGGCTGTTCAGGTAACGGTTGGATTGGGAATTTTATGGGATTATTTTAGGAGTAACAGGGGGAGACCGGATGCAAGATATGTACGAACGCCAGGTAAATTACCTGCGAATAGCCATCACAGATCGTTGCAACCTGCGCTGCCGTTACTG
>JAAYGJ010000193.1 GCA_012727745.1 Clostridia bacterium
GATTATTAACAGGGCTGCCAGCACAGTCAGAGCCAGGCCAATAATCAGCGCCTGCCTGACGTTTCGCATCGCCTGGCCCAGTTCGCCTCGTGCCTGAGCTATTTGCTCGTCAATATTCTTTTCAATAGTAAGGCTGACATCTATAAAAACACTTAAGGAAGAGTCAATCTGGCCGCTTAACAGGGGTAAGTATTCCAGGCGCTCCTCAGCGCTGACAGTTGCTATTTCTTGCAGAAACTTGTCTTTAAAATTGCGGGCTGTCCGCTCCAGGTTTTCTAAAATCTGTAGCATATAGCTATCCTGCTCCGCCACTGCCAGCTGGGCATGGTGTGCAAGGCACTCATCCATGCTTTCTGTAAAACGAGCAACATCGGTTTGCAAGCCGCTCGCCAGAAATCTGCTGGCCCGGCGCGAAGCCTCCCAGGCGGCATCGTTCATTTTATTAAAAAGTACCTGCCTGTCATGAAGGTCAACTACTCTCTGGTTCAGCCGCTCAACCTGCGAGAGATTATAGTTAACATATAGCGCCACTGCAATAAAAATAATGAGGACCAGGCTAAAGTTTAAAGTCAATTTGGTGCCTAACCGCATCCTTCTAAATATCCCGCTAAATAAGGTCAGCTTAGCTTTGGCCGATTTAGCCGCTTTGTCCGGTTTGTCAGGACGCGGTTTTCTTTTAAAGAACCTGAACTTCATTGCTGCACGTCTCCCCTCGTAAAAAATAAAAACTACCCGCGCCAAGGGTAGTCTGTTCACCCGCGGCAACTGGCTGTCCTGGCCTTTTTGGCTGTAGACCCTGTAGTTTTGCGTCCCTGGCTTTCACCAGGTTTGCCCTTTTTCGCCAATTTTTCTAATTTCGATTTTTTATTATACCGTTTAGCAAAAAAATATGCAAGATCTGCCAATAATAAAAAAAGCAGGATTTGTCAATCCGGCCGGGCTTGGCCGCTGGCTATGAGGTCTGAGACGGTTACCAGTTCGTAGCCCTGGTCTCTTAGTTCCTTTATTAATAGCGGCAAAGCCGTAAGCGTACCGGGGCGGGCTTCATGCAGCAGGATAATGCTGCCTGCGAAGACATTGTCCATAACCCGTTGGATAATTACCTGGGGGCCGGGGTTGGACCAGTCCCGCGGGTCCACACTCCAGTTGACAGTGCGCACGCCAATCTTGTCCGCCGCAGCCAGCAAGTGGGGACTCAAGGCCCCGTACGGAGGACGAAAGTATTTTACCGGCGCGCCGGTAATTTCCTCCAGACTGCTAACTGCCTGACCCAAATCAGCTTCAGCATCAGCCTGGGATACTTCGCTTAAATTGGCATGGCGCCAGGAATGGCTGGCCACTTCGTGGCCGCCGGCGAGGACAGCCTGCACCAGTTCGGGGCGAGCTGCCGCCTGAGTGCCGATCACAAAAAATGTTGCCGGGGTTTGAGTCGCTTCCAGGACCCGCAGATAACGCTCCGTCCATTCCGGATGAGGGCCGTCATCAAAGGTAAGGGCAACCCGTTTGCCGGCAGCGGCTACGCTGCGCACATAGGCCGGCACCGGGACCTGCTGTGCAAGTTCTTCCGGCGGCGGGCTCGCCTCCATGTTCTCAGGCAGGGGCGTTCCGGCCGTTCCGGCCGGTTCTGGCAGCTCCGGATCAGGTGCGGCTTCGGTGAGCCGGCTGCCGTTAGCTTCTGTTAGGGCGCTATTACTGTCCGGGGTGTTAACCTGCTTATCAGCATCCGCGTCTGGCTCCCGCAGAGTTAACCCTAAAGCCGGCAGCGATATCTCTGCCGCTGCCAGGCGCAACTGCAATTGCTCCATTATTCCCCCCATACCGCCGGCCTCGCCCAGGGGGTGAAAATTTGCCCCGCTCAGGGCCAGGTAAAATATGAGCAAGCAGGCTACCAGACCGAGACACAGTAACAGCAGTAAAACTTGCAACCGCCGCGCCGGGGGGCGGTTGAAGATCCCTACTGCCCGGGGATACAGCTCTGCTACATATTTTACAACCTGGCCCATAAGCTCCCCCTTCTTTCCCCTGCTTTATATTACCTTACATTATATTAGACGTAATAACTTGTTATTAGTTCCTGAAAAAATGGGGAAAAGCATCAGATTCTATCCTGCCATAATATGTAATTGCTGTAAGCAAAGATCGGGGCGGTACAATTTCATAACGGTAATAGCGCTGGACATAAGCCAGGGCTTGATGTAAGCGGTCCCTGCCGGCAGCAGCTTCCAGCTGCAGCCATAAAAGGGCACCTCTGTTGTAAACGGCCCGGCGATAGGCCACCTCGCTGCCGTATTCCTCTAACGGTAAATTTACCGGCAGGGCTGTCTGTTCTGCCAGGCGCTTAATTTCAGCCAGCCTGTCCCGGTAAAGCGCCGGATCATAGTTGCGGTAATATAGCAAGGTACTGTACTCTGCCAGCCCTTCATCAATCCAGGCCTCCCTCGTACTATCGCTGCCCACCAGGTTATACCACCACTGGTGAGCCATTTCGTGAACTATCACTGAAGGGCTAAAAGGTCTGCTATCACTTATAAGTATTAAACCCGGATATTCCATACCGGCGAAATTCTCTAAAGGTACAAAGGCTATATTTAAAAAGCTGTAGGGGTAGGGGCCGTAAATTTCCTGAAACAGATTTAGAGCCTGACTGGCAGTATCTATAATTATGTCCCGGGGCTCATCACGGCAGGCAAGCAGCAGCTGGACCGGCCCAAGCTGATGGCTGCTAAGCTGCCAGGAAGTGCTTGCTGTAAAGGTAAATTCTCTAATCGGGTGTTCGCTACTAAAACGCCAGACCGTCAGATCGCCATTTTGATACCTGCCTGTCAGGCGGGAGCTGGCCAGGACTTGAAACTCGCCTGGCAGGGCCAGTTCGACCCGGTAGTGAGCGGCAGAGGTATAGTAAGGCTCACCGTAGCTGACGGCAGCCACTCCGCTCCAGCCCTCCTCTGAATAGGGTGCCAGGACCGGATACCATCCAGCCAGCACACTCACATCACCGCTGCGGCCCAGGCGGGTCTGCCCCTCTGCTACCTGGGTACAAAAAGAGATGGCCAGTACCACAGTTTCCCGGGGAGCCAGTTGTTGCGGTAACGGTACAACCATCCGGCTGCCGCGGCTACTGGCTTTTACCGGCCGGTTGTTCACAATTACCTGTTTAACAGCCAGGTTGGATCCGTTTCCATAAGCAGCATTGGCAGGAAGGTTAAAGTGCAGTTGCTTTAAAGGGAATAGATGGGGGTTTTGATAGGCCAGCAAAAGTTCGCCCTCTAGCCGGCCGCTGGCAGGATCGTAGCTGGCCCGCAGGTCATAAACCGGATAATAGCGGAAATGCAATCCAGTGCCGGCCTGCATTGGCGGTAAGGGAAAGTTGTCAGCCCCGCTATTATCCATAGCAGCTTGTCCTACTACTGCCAGGGCTAACTTTAATGGTATATAAAAATTATTGCCAAGCAGGAAAGGGGCCGTCTCCAGCAGGTAAGGTTTCCCACCCAGGCGAGCCTCAGGGCTGCCGGTGCTAACAACAGCAGCTTCAGCGCCCCTGACTATTGCTTTATGCTTATCCCAGGAGGCACTGCCGCCAAACAAAGGCATTAAATCCCCTGCCGCAACGCAGAGCTGCCCGCCGGCTTCCAGCGGGGGCGGATTTAAAACTACCTGTTTAAAGGTAGCATGGGGGAAGGCTTGCCGAGCCGGTGCGAGAGAACATTCCGACGGCGCGCCCAGGGCAACCAGCATCACGACGGCGAGTAAAATTATTTTTTTGGTCACTACTTCACCGCCCTGCTCATAATTTCGACAATATTATTATTTTTTCCTGCCCTTCGCTCCAAAAAATACCAGAGAAGAAAGCACCCGGCTGTAAGCATAAAAAACCCCGGGTAAAACCCGGGGCTACAAGAATGCTATTCTTCTGCTACTAATCGGCCGGTTTTTCGCCAAGGACTACGTTCACATTTAAAGTCTCGCCACGGCGGAAAACCTCGAGCTCCACCTGTTCCCCTATCTTGAAGCCCTGTATTCTATTAACCAGGTCGTTGGCGTCTTTAATATTCTGGCCGTTAACTTTAACGATAATATCGTATTTTTGCAGACCGGCCCGCGCCGCCGGCGCCCCGGCCACCACTTCTGAGATAATCGCTCCTTCGCTGCTCTGGTAGCCAAGAATATCAGCCACATCTGGCGTTAAATTGCCCAGATAGACCCCTAACCAGGGACGGCTAATCTTGCCCTTGGTCATCAGGTCATTTAATACCGGCTGCACCGTACTGCTGGGGATAGCAAAGCCAATCCCCTGGGCAGCAGCATTAACAGCCGTATTAATACCGATTACCTCGCCTCTGAGGTTCAAGAGGGGGCCGCCGCTGTTACCGGGGTTAATGGAAGCATCAGTCTGTAATAAGTTTTCATAATGGCGGTCCTGGACATCAATGGGCCGTCCCTTGGCACTGATAACTCCTACCGTAACGGTATGATCCAGCCCGCTGGGATTACCGATGGCTATCGCCCATTCACCTACCCGAACTTTTTCGGCATCGCCCAGCTTCAAATAAGGCAGTGGCTGGCCGGCATCAATTTTTAGCACAGCCAGATCAAGGGCACTGTCCGCACCTACCACCCTGGCATCAAAAGGTTTGTCATAGTTAACAACCGTAACCTTTACTTGCTGGGCGCCGCTAATTACATGCTGGTTGGTAAGAATGTAACCATCAGCAGAAATGATAAATCCTGAACCCAGTCCCCGTCGTTCCTGGGGGCCGAAATCAAATTGGTCACCGAAAAACTGGCGGAAGAAGGGGTCATTAAAGAAAGGATTGGATACCTGGGTCTTGCTGAAGGTATCGATCCGCACCACTGCCGGCCCGGATTTTTCGACTATATCGGCTATAGTACTCGGGTTCAGTCCCGGCAGAAAAGCGGTGTTAACTGTTGCTCCTCCCTCATCGGTTTGTAAAGCATTCTCATATACCGATTGGGGTTCGGCTGAGGCATGATTAATATGGAAAAATCCTACCGTAACCGCTACACCGGCCAAAAAGACCAATAAAAATGCCAATAACAGACTTTTTACCTGTCCTTGTCGCTGCCACATAGCTCTATCCCCCTGTCGCTTGTCTTGCCCATAAATATTAATGAAAGCCAAGGATTAGTTAAGAATCAAAAGCTCTAGGCCAGTTTATCAATGCCTGCCTGGATAAAATTATATAAGATGTTTGCCGCCATTGCAACTGCTGGGAAAGTTTGCTATACTTGATTCTAGGCTTATAATTCTGATAAGAGAAAACATACCTGTGGCAAGAAAGGTTTGGTGAGCAAGAGCATGAATAAATGGAAAATAACTTTGTTCCTGGTAGGCTGGTTGTTGTTGGGTATTTTTGCCACAGTCGTTAATAGTATCGGCGGGCATTAAAGGTACATCGTTTTGTTGCTATCCGAATTTGTTGCAGTGCACCCTCCAGGGTGCTTTTTGCTTCCCATATTCTATATTCTATTATTAAAGCTATTATTAAAGGAATTGCCTGTAGGAAGCATATTGTGACAAGGAGGCTTCCCCTTTGCGTGCTGAAGCTATTTTTACCGGCACGGAAATGCTGCTCGGTCAAATTGTTAATACCAATACTGCCTTTTTGGGACGGGAACTGGCAGCTGCCGGTATCAACCTTTACCGCCAGGT
This sequence comes from Clostridia bacterium, assembly GCA_012727745.1. Classification (GTDB taxonomy): domain Bacteria; phylum Bacillota; class DSM-521; order Neomoorellales; family Neomoorellaceae; genus JAAYGJ01. The sequence goes on from JAAYGJ010000193.1 coordinate 5,672, forward strand.
AGTAGTAGGCGACAACCTGGAACGGCTCCGGGAGGCAATAGATGCTGCCCGCCGCCAGGCTGACCTGGTGATCATCAGCGGCGGCCTGGGACCTACCGAAGACGACCTTTCCCGGGAGGCGCTGGCTGCCGCCCTGGGCCTGCCCCTGGTAGAAGACCCTGCCGCTCTGGAAAATGTCACCCGTTTCTTTAAGGCTCGACACACTCCTATGCCCGCCAGCAATTTGAAGCAGGCCCTGGTGCCGGCCGGGGCTATTGTCCTGGACAATCCCAACGGCACAGCAGCAGGCTTGTTCTTAGAGCACAACCATAAATTATACGCACTGCTGCCGGGGCCGCCCCGCGAGTTTGAGCCGATGGTCTTGAATGAATTGTTGCCCAAACTGGAACCTTATGGGGCCAGGCAAGAAATAATCTTTTCCCGGGTACTTAAACTCAGCGGCATAGGCGAATCGGCGGTGGAAGAAGTTATCAAAGATTTACTCCACAGCAATAACCCTACCCTGGCCCCCCTGGCCACACCGGGGGAAGTCGCCCTGCGCCTGTCAGCCCGGGCCTCCTCCCTTGAAGCCGCCCGCAAGCTGATTGTCCCCCTGGAAAACACCATCCGCACTCGTCTTGCTGACCATATCTTTGGTTGCGACAACGACACCCTGGAGGGCGTTATTGGCACTAGCCTGGCCGAGCGGGGCTTAACCATCGCTACTGCCGAATCCTGCAGCGGCGGGCTCCTGTCCAACCGGCTGACAAATATCCCCGGCAGTTCCGCCTATTTCCTCGGTGGTCTGGTTACTTACAGTAACGAAGCTAAAGTCAAACTATTGGGTGTGCAGCCACAGACCCTGGCTGCACACGGAGCCGTTAGCCCGGAGACGGCTGCTGCCATGGCCCGGGGGGTGCGCCAGGCCCTAGCAGCAGATATCGGCCTGGGCATTACTGGCATTGCCGGCCCCGGTGGCGGCAGTCCAGCAAAACCGGTGGGCCTGGTCTACATTGGCCTCGATTTTAAGGATCAGGTAGAGGTAAGACGGGAATTTTTTTATGGCCGGCGAGAAAATATTAAATACCAGGCTACCCAGAGCGCCCTCTATTTGCTGTGGCGTTTTTTACACGTGACTAAACCCTGCTAACCTGGACCCGGCGCTCAAAAAGAATTTCCGAAACCCTGGAACAATTGCCGCAGCTCCTGCCATAAGGAGCAGGGCACAGCTACCTTTAGTCTGGCTGAGGCACCGTAATCGGCCTCCAGCACCTTACCGCCATAATTGTTTAGCAAATACAGCAAGCGGTCCAGCTCAGCATAACTGCAGTTAATCTCCATTTCGCGAGTAACAACCCGCTCCACCCTGCCCCCGGCTTCTAAAGTGAGGCGGGCAGTCTGGCCGTAGGCTTCAATCAGCCCCCGCACCCCCAGCTTTTTGCCGCCAAAATATCGGGTAACTACTACAGCTACATTTGTTAGTTCCAGGCTGGTAATCGCCCCCAGGATGGGGCGCCCGGCCGTACCGCTCGGCTCTCCAGCATCGCTGTAGTATACCCTTTCTTCCTTCCCTAATCCCAGCCGGTAAGCGAAACAGTTATGGGTTGCCTGGCGGTGCCGGGCCTGGATAGCAGCAATAAACTCCCTGGCGGCGGCTTCGCTGTCTACCTCCAGGGCATGGCCGATAAATTGTGAACGTTCTATCTTTAATTCTACTGTCGCTTCTTTGGCAATGGTAAAATAGCTATCTTTACCCGCAGACATAAAAACCTCACAGTTTCTCACAGTTTAAATTAAAACCAGGCCCCTGGACCTGGTCTGTTATTCCTCCTCGTTGCTTTAACGGATTGGATCCAGCACCCAAATTTCGGTGCTTGAGGGTAAAGCCTCTGCCGTCCTGTCAATCTTTACCGCACCCAGCTGGCGCACATTGGCATGCCCGCCGGTGAAATTACTTACCGGGGCAATGGGGAAGTCCTTCATGCCATCCAGCAGATAGTGCATCGGCACTACAACCCGGGGCTTTAAAGCCTCAACGACCTGCCAGGCCTGGTCGGCATCAATAGTAAATGTGCCGCCCACCGGGAGCATCAAGACATCAATACTGCCAATTTCTTTAACCTGCTCTTCATTTAACACATGGCCCAGGTCGCCCAGGTGTGCCAGTCTTAATTTGCCTATTTCAAAGACAAAAACGGCGTTCTTACCCCGTTTAGCCCCCATTGCTTCATCGTGATATGTAGCAACGGTGTAAGCGCGAATATCTTTATAAGTTTTGTCAAGCTTCTCCCAGTCCTTACCGTCGGCAGTCAAGCCCCGCCAGACCTGCGGGTCGCCTTTAACGGTCTTAAGGTGGTTATGGTCAAAGTGTTCATGGGATACGGTGACTATATCGGCGCTGACATCCGGTACCGGCAATACTTCAGGCCCGAAGGGATCTGTTACCAGTCGTACCCCGGCCGGGCTTTCCAGTAAAAAGCTAGCATGGCCTAACCAGTACATCAAGAACCCCTCCTTACTTAGTAATGCATTTGCTAAAATATTACCACAAATACCCTTGCCAGGCAACGAACGGCGCTAACAACAGAATACCAATTGCTGCCCCTTAAAAATAGTGTTTATAACATCAGCAACTTAAACCTGTAAATATAATAGCTTCTATGATAAAATCGCATTATCCCGAAGTCATGGCGACAATTTGCCCGGAAAAGGAGCTGTTAGCATGCGCCCGCCCTTGCCATTGCTGCTTGTTTTAATAACCTTATTAATGCTCCCTATAAGCTCCTGCATACCCCAACCGGATTCCCCCGACTCGCCGGTAGTTGCGGCCGACCCTGAGCCGGAACCTGAACCGGAACCTGAACCCGAGGAGGAACCTTTACTTTTGGCTGCCGTTGGCGACATCATGCTGGCCAGAAAAACAGACCGCATGATGCAAGCTGAAGGCCTGGACTATCCCCTGGCCAAACTGGGGGAAACCCTCAAGGCAGCTGACCTTACCTTTGGCAACCTGGAATCCCCCCTGGGGACTGAGGGTACCCAGCTCCCGGGCAAAGGTATCTGGTTCCGCGCCCGGCCGGAGGCGCTTCAAGTACTTAAAGATGGCGGCTTTGACATCCTCAACCTCGCTAATAACCATATCATGGATTATGATACTCCTGCCCTGCTGCAAACTCTGGAACTGCTGCAGTCAGCCGGCATCAGCTCTGTCGGCGCCGGCAATAATCTCCAGGAAGCAAGGAAAGCAGCTATTTTAGAAAGTAAAGGTGTCCGTTTGGCCTTTCTGGGCTATAGCGATATGGCTGATATTTTCTGGAGTTATGATTACCCGCGTCGCTTCCGGGCTACTGCCGAGCAGGCCGGCGTTGCCCCCCTGATGGTGGACAACACTTACCTGGTAGAGGAAATCAGTGAAGATATTAAAAAAGTCAAGCCCGAGGTTGACCTGGTAATTGTATCCCTGCACTGGGGCATCGAGTACAGCCGCACTCCGTCGCCAGAACAACGCCAACTCGCCCGCCGGCTAGTTGATGCCGGAGCTGATATCATCCTCGGCCACCATCCCCATGTTTTCCAGGGACTGGAAGTGTATCAAGGTGCTTTAATTGCCTACAGCCTGGGTAACTTTATTATGGACCAGAACTGGTCCCGGCAAACCTGCCAGGGTCTACTGCTGCAGGTAACTATTACTGGAGAAGGCTGGCAGCAGGCCGAAGTATTGCCGGTGCAAATAGTGGAAGAACAACCCCGCCAGGCAGAAGGAGAGGACGCTGAAGTTATCCTGGCGGAACTTGAGGATTTAAGCAAACAACTTGACACTACAGTTGCGATAGTAGAGGGAAAAGGTTTATTGCTTAATAAAGATTGAAGTTATGTTCCCTCCAGGTTTTTTGCCAGGTTAAAGCGCACAAAAACAGTAGTCCCGCTGGAACTTGTATCGACCGCAATTCTGGCCTTGTGCCGGTTGGCAATACTGTAACAGACAGACAAGCCTATACCGGTACCATTTTCTTTGGTAGTAAGGAAGGGTGTCCCCAGCCGTTCCAGGATGTGAGGCTCGATTCCTTTACCCTGGTCCTGTACTGCCAGGACGACTTCATTTTCGTCCCTGTAAGTCCTGATCGTCAATTTTCCCACGCTTAAATGGGACATCGCTTCTAATCCGTTACGGGCCAGGTTTAGTATTAATTGGCGAATTTCTTTCTCATTAAGTAGTAGGTCCGGGACATCCTCCAGTTCGAGGTCACAATAATTGTCAGCGCGCATGGCGTCAGCCTGGATCAGGGGATATATGGCTTTAACAATATCGTTCAAGTTTTGAGCCTTTAGTTCCACTGCCCTATTTCTGGCCAGGGAGAGAAACTCTGAGATAATATCATTGACCCGGTCCAGTTCCTCCAACATCAATGTAAAAAATTCTTTATCTTGACTATATTCCTTTTTGTTGGCAAGGAGTTGTAAAAAACCCCTTACGGTGGTCATGGGGTTCCTTATTTCATGGCCTATGCCCGCTGCCATTTCGCCTATCAAGTTCAATCGCTCCAGACGAGCCATTTCTTGTTCCAGCTTCCAGCGTTCGGTGATATCTTCAATCATTAAAAGAAACGCCTCTTGCTCCAGACGTCCATTAATCATACTAATTTTTAATAATAGTTTCCCCACACGCTGAGAGTTAGACCAACATTCCAGGCCGAAAAAGCCTTTGCTTGTAAGGATTGCTGTCTTGGCAACGGCTGGCAAACCGATAAGGTCAAGAATGTCCGGGAGCGATTTGCCGGTAACTTCTCCCGCCTCAACGCGAAATTTCTCGCAAAATGTTTTATTGGTAATAATTAACTCTGCTGTCCTCCTATTAAATACTAGCAGCCCGGCAGGAACTGCAGCAACGATATCATTGACGAAACGCTGGTTATAATCGAGTATTTTGCCCAGATGAGTTAGCCTGGCGTTAGCTTCTAAATAACCTCGTTCAATCATTTCAAATATGGACAGGTTTTCCATAAAAAAGTCAGTGAACAGTTTAATCATCTGCGTAATTTCCGGGGAAACCGGCATCCGCTTTAAGGCAGTCAGCAGAGCCTGGTGGTGAATTTCTGCTATCTGCAATGCGCCTACCCCTTTAGCAACAGCTGCATGCCCCAGCGCCTGCGCTTGCAGCAAAACAGCCTCTCCGCCTCCTGCAAGGTATTCGCGTAATAAAGAAGCATATTGTTCCTTAAGTTCACATAATGAATCGCTCATAGCGCACCTCTCCTCCCTGATAGCGCGCGACAAGCACCATCGCGTCATCATTACCTTTTTCATCTGTCATTCTTATTGCCCAGTCCCTTCCTCTGCCACTCCAGGTTCGCAAGACCCTCTTCCAGGTCCAACGCAGTTGTTGCCCTTCCTAACGTCAAGCCAAGTTGTAGCATGGCAAAGGCAACCTCAGGCTGAACGCCAACAATTACTGTCTCCACTCCCCGCGATTTAGTTATATGAGCAATATCATGCAGGATACAGACAGCAAAAGTTCTCTATTTGCTCCCCCTCATTTTAACATATGTAGTATATATTTTAGTATATGTAGTAAGTATATGTCGTGATCTTTATTAGACACTTACCAAAAAGTTCCTTTGGGAATTATGTCGAATTTCGTCGCAAAACTCTAAAATCATTGCTACTTTCAGCAAATACATGGTAGAATATGAGCAAAGTAGGAGGGCGAACAATTTTAACGGCAATAGGCGTTGCTGTAGCTGTCGCTGCATAGTTGATCCGGTAGCATTAAGGGAGGAGTTATACAAAACACCGGCATTGAAAAAGCTTAATCCAAAGGAGGGAAAAAATTGCTAGTCATTTCACAGCAGGATACGCTAAAGGCCGTATCTATGGCAGAAGTTATGGAAGTTGTACGCAAAACTTACGGCGAATATTCTGCCGGAAGTGCTGATTCACCGCTGCGGACAGCGATATCTATTGAAGAACACGAAGGTGTAGGCTTGTTTATGCCAGCTTTCTCCCCTGAGGCTGAAGCCTATGGCGTTAAAGTTGTATCAGTATTTCCCGGTAACGTTAAGCATGGCCTTCCGACAACAACTTCTCTGATGGTACTTAATAATGCGTCTACCGGAGAACCGGAAGCCATTATCGAAGGCGGTATAGTTACCAAAATGAGGACAGGCGCTGCCGCAGGTGTGGCGACTGACTACCTGGCGAGGAAAGATGCCAGAATAGTGGCGCTTATTGGCGCCGGCGGACAGGCATTTTACCAGCTAGAAGCTCTGCTAGTCGCCAGGCCGGTTGTTGAAATACGCATCTACGACATAGAAAAAAGCAGAGCAGAGGCCTTGGCAGAGGAAGTAAAATCAAAGTTAGTAAAGGACAATATGAAAATTATTGTTAGCAGCTCAGCGGAGGATTGTGTCCGGGGAGCGGACATTATAACCACCGTAACCACTTCCAATACCCCGACTTTTCCTGCTGACGCTCTGGCTCAAGGGGTTCACATTAACGGCATGGGCTCTTTTACCCCCGATATGCAGGAAATCGATGAAAAAGTTATTTGCAGTGCTGACAAACTCGTCGTTGACGCTCTCGAAAGCGCTCTTGCCGAACCCGGCGATCTGGTGATACCGATCAATAAGGGCCGCCTGCAAACCGAAGTGATATATGAAATCGGGGAAATAGTACTGGGCAAAAAGAGTGCCCGGGAAAATGATAATGAGCTAACGGTGTTTAAATCGACCGGAGTGGCTCTCCTGGATATTACCTGTGCCAAATTGATTTATAAGAGGGCTCTTGAAAAAGGGTTGGGTCAGCAGGTAGATTTGTTGTAAGTTTCCGCTGTAAAACGGCAACAGCCCCGGCTGCTCAACAGCCGGGGTACTTACGATTATTATGCTCCCACCCTCTTCGGCCAGCATATCGTACGGGTATTAAGTCACCCTCGCTCCAGTTAACTGTTACCAATAGCTCATCCCAAGATTAAGCCGTAACAAACCTCTTCCCGTTTAGAAATCAAATCAATCTATAAATTCAATTTGGCCTCCAGCCAGGCTGCCGATCCGCACCAGGGATTCTACCCGTATCCCCTTTTCCCGCAAAAAATCGCCACCGCTCTGGAAAACTTTTTCGATAACAGTACCAAAACCAACCAGAGTAGCGCCGGCCTGCTCAATAATCTTTAAAAGTCCCCTGGCAGCCTCACCTGAAGCGAGAAAGTCATCAATAACCAGCACCCGGTCTGTCGGCCCCAGATAGCTGCCGGCCACAACTATTTCTATTACTTCTTCTCTGGTAAAAGAACGTACCTGACCGCAGTAAGTATCAGTCCCCATGGTCGAGGGCTGCTTTTTCTTGGCAAAAACCACTGGCACCTTGAGGCTGAGGCCAGTCATCAAGGCTACAGCTATCCCAGACGCTTCTACTGTAAGTACCTTGGTAACACCCTCCCCGCCAAAACGATGGGCAAACTCCTTCCCGATCTCCAGCATCAATAACGGGTCGATCTGGTGGTTTAAAAACGAATCTACTTTAAGGATATCGTCGGAGATTACCCGCCCTTCTTGGCGAATTTTCTCTTTTATTAATCCTTCTACTGTCAAGGTATCTCTTCTCCCCCTGCTGCTTAAGTCAAAGCCGGAAATAATTGATAAGGCTATTATAACTCAGATCCGGGCGAAAAAGAAGGAGTTCAGGGAAGGGAACAAACACCAAGCCCTGTTCTACCTCTACCAGACCGGTGTCAAAGGCGGAGGCTTAATCTCAATTGAATCGAAGTCATACTTGTCAGTTATATAACGTATTTCTATGGCCGTCATTGCCGCCGGCTGATCCAGGTAAGTATTGTTAAAGGCTATTACCAGGTTATAATCACTCTTCAACGGCAGGTAATTATCCCGATCCAGGTAAACTATACCCCAGTAAGAAATTGATCGTACTGGCTTGCCCGGTAATTCCAGGTACTCGTCCAGGCCATCAACAGGCACTTCCGGTGGCAACAGCTCCTCTAAACTCCCGGCCTTATTAAGACGCGCATAAAAACTGATTGCCAGGCTCTCCTGCCCGTCAATCGTGCTTTCTCCCAGGTAGTGACATTGCAAATTAGGAAAAATATTTGCCGGCAGTCCCAGATCCTGTTGTTGCTTAATCAGCTGTGATACATCAGGAGCGAGGCTCAATTTCTGCCAGCGACCAATATCGCTATCACTATCAGTAACGCGGCGGTACAGGGTGCCATTATCTACAATTTGCTCCAGCTTTAAGCTCCGGGGACCTTCCAACTCCAGTTCAAGCACCTGGCGCATTTGGCCCGGAATAACATATTCATTTAAGACCTTCCCTTTAATTGTAAGCTGATCCAGTTCTGCAGTAGCCGGCAGCCCCGGGCGGCTGTAAAACCTGATGCTGGTATCACCCCTTACTCCCAGTGCTTGTTTGCCTGCCAGGGCCTTGCGGCTCTGCGTCAGCAATTCTTCAGCCTGTTCTTCCGAGCTAAATAGTTCCGCCAGCCATGTCGCAGCTGCTTCCGGCCGCATTAGAGCCAATGCATCGCCCGGCGGCAAAAAACCCTGACGCTGAAAAAATGCATACTGGCTAAAGCCATAGGGTATATCCCCTACGATATAATCTGCCCCCGGCCCACTGATCTCATTGGGTAATCCCATAGCTCTAGCTGTTAAAATAACTGCCTCTAGAGAAGTAATCCCTTGTTCAGGGCGCAAAGTACGGTCATGGTAACCGCAAATGATTCCTTGCTCCCAGAGGGCTTGCAAAGAGCCAGCATACCAACTGGCTGCTTCCACATCAATAGGCAAATCTGTAGTTCTGCTGTCACTTTTTATCTGGGCTGCTTCAGCCAGCATAACGGCGAACTCCCCCCGGGTTAGGGGGTCATCAAGTGCTCGTTCTGGCGGCAACAAGGCCAGCAAGCCCCTGGCTGTGGGCCCGGCCCAGGCCATCTGCCATGGTAGTAACATCATCGCTAGAATTAACCCTATCAGGCCTGCTTTGCGCATCTTAACCCTCCTCAATCTGTATTATTTTCCAATTATACCATATATTTACTATTATGGCCATTAATAAAGGCAGGCCACTTGATTAAAGGCCTGCCCTCTATTTTTTTATCCTCCGCTCAAATCAGTTCACGGGGATAGTCGGCAAAAAGTTCCTGGGCTTCTTCAAAAGTAGTATCCGGCGCCGGTAGAATAAGATCTGATTCCAGCAGTTCATCATCGCTGATACGGCTACCCTGCCCCCGGATAAGGGCTAACACTTCCCGGAAACTCGCATCAAATTCTTCCTTATCTCCCTTCTCAAGGGCGTCGAGCAATTTATCATCCAGCTCGTCCAGGTCGCTTAAGGCTTTACCTTTCAAGCGATACTGCCCCTCAGTTAAGATGCGGATAATCAAGCTTGGCCCACCTCTTTCTTTAAACGTTCCAGGTCATCTTGAACTCGACTGCTGGCACTAAGCTTCTTCAGTTCTCTTTCCAGAGGGTCTCCTGTTTCCAGAGCATCGTCAAGTACCCCCGTATCTACCAGTTCATCGATGGCTGCAGCCCGGGCACGCATATTTTCTGTCTTTTCTTCAGCCCGTTGAACCGCCAGGGATATATCGGAAAGTTCCTCAGATAGCCCCGTTGCAGCTTCGCCGATTTTCACCTGGGCCTGGGCTGCTGAATACTGGGCTTTAAGGAGCTCTTTCTTGGTGCGGAAAGCTTGTACCTTGGTCTGCAGCTTGGCTTCAACCGCAGCAAGTTTTTCTTGTTCCGCCTCCAGCCCCTTAATCTGTTCTTCCAAACCTTCCAATTGTTGCTGAATAGCAGACTTGCGCTCCAGCGCCGTAGTAGCCAGGTCCTCCCGCCCTAATTTAAGCGCCTGGCGGGCCTGGTCCTCCAGCTTGTTGGCATTCTCCTTTAGCTTGATCACCTGTAATTCCAGGCGTTTTTTGGAAGCAACCATATCAGCCAGGTTGCGTTTAACTTTTTGCAGCATTTCCAGCTGACGGTGATAAGAATAATCCAGGGTTTCATGGGGGTTCTCGGCCTTATCAAGCAATTTGCTCATCTTGGCCTTAAATATGGTCGACATCCTTGAAATTAAGCCCATTAGCGAAAAGCTCCTTTCGTTTTGCGTCTTACAGGGGGCAGCCCCACAGGGCGTACCAGCGGCTCATATCCTTCTCCCACGGCAATTCTTTGGGCATTATGGACGGCAAACGCATTTCCTGGGCATTATCGCGCTTTTTATCCCTTTCATCCACAGGGATAAAGGGATAAAAGGTCCCTCTTTTATA
>JAAYGJ010000194.1 GCA_012727745.1 Clostridia bacterium
ATATAAGGGCAAGCTGTAATGGAGATAGTTGTTTAAAGCATGGCCGGAAGTAGCCCCGCAGCAACACCAGTCAGCTAATTCCTGTAACTCTATTCCTAAAGCTTCGAAGACAGCTTCAGTCGAAACTGCAAATTCTCTGGCAGTAGAGTGAAGGGAACAACCGGGATAGTAACTCAATTTCATGGTTGACCCTCCTTTTCAGCTTGCAGCAAAGCCCTGAAGCGTTTGTAATCTTTTACACCTTCCGGTAACAGGCGCAGTTTATTGCGAGACAACATTTTCAGCCCCAAAGGGAAAATATCCTGGAAAAACTTGCGGCTTTTAAACTTATAAATCATCATCATCCCGAGCTCATGTACCCGCCCTTTACTTTTCAGCGAGGCAAGGAAGGCCTGATGAAAAATCTCAACTTCCGGGAGCGCCGGTTTAATAGCTTTTGCGATAGCCCTCTGTTTTAAGAAGTCGCTAAGAACTGCAATATCAATACCATTAGGGCAACGGGAGATGCAAGTGCGACAGGCAGTACATAGCCAGATAGAGCTGCTTTTTAACAGCTCTTTTTCCAGCCCCAGCTGAATATAACGTACTATCTGGTGGGGCATAAAGTCCATGGCTTCAGTCAATGGGCAACCACCACTACATTTATGACACTGGTAACAACGATTAAGTGGCTGCCCTGTTTCTTCCATCACCAGCAGCTCAAGTTGACGGGAAGGCACAACTTTTTCCAAAGGCCAACCTTCCTCCTTTCCAGGATATAAGGGCAAATTGCAATATCAGGGCATTGTTCTCCTGCAAAATTTGCAAAAATTTAGTTTGCAATTGCGCTTGCGCTTATTACAAGCTTTCGTTAGTAATATTGATTTTCCTACCGGACCTTGTACATTTTGACAAAAGAATCACAGTATACTGTCTGATTGAGCAAAATTTCTGCAGCTGCAACAGTTTCAATAAGAGCTTCGTCACAGGCATCAGCGATGGCGGCATCCAGTCCGCAGGCCATGGCCATGGCGATAAAAGTCCGATTAATCAACGGGCGGTTATGGCAGTTCTGGGATACATTGCTTAACCCCAGGACGGTCCGAGGCGGCGGGTCAGATAACAGTTTAATCTGCTGCAAAGTTTTTAACACTTCCGGGACGTGGTCTTGAGCCACATTGGCAGGCAAGATTAGGGGATCGATTAGCAAATTTTCCAGAGGCAGACCATACTCATCGGCAGCAGCTACCAGCTCCATAGCAAAGGCCAGGCGGCTGTCGCTATCTTTAGGGATGCCACTTTTATTCATGGTTAAGCCAATAAGTTCAGCATTATATTCTACTGCCAACGGGAATAGTTCCTCCATTTTTTCCCTTTCAGCATTGGTAGAATTGATGATTGCCGGGTTGCGGCAGACTTTTAACCCCGCTTCAATGGCTTGAATATCGGTTGAATCCAGGCACAGGGTAAGCTGGCTGACTTCCTGGGTAACTTCTACCAACCAGGTCATAGCCCCCACTTTATCTTCAACTGCTGGCCCTACATTAAGGTCCAGGGCCCTGGCGCCGCCCTTTTCCTGGCGGCGCGCCCATTCTTGAATCGGGGCAGGGTTGCGTTGCTGGATAGCTTCTTTTATGTCAGTAAACATGCCGTTAATCCGTTCGCCAATAATTAACACTGCATCAACCTCCTTAGTAGATATCTATCGTCTCCAGCGTGTCGCTCGTCTAAATAAATGCCACCCCCGCAATTTTTAAACCATCAGGGTGCGCTCAGAGCGAGGTAAACATATTTTTAATAGCTATTATCATTCATTAACTGGTCAATAGCTTCTCTAACTTTCGCTACGGCCTGCGGGTGACGCATCAACAAAATATGGGCGCCGGCCTGGAGCATAGTCATGGCGGTAAGAGCTTCCCAGAGGATACCCCGCTCTAATTCATCTCCCCAGCAGGGATAATCTATTGCCGCTGCGTAGGCTTCTTTTGCCCGCCAGGCTTCGTCTCCAATTGTGCAAATAACCGGCAAAGAAAGCATTTTATCTCCTTGCAGGGCGCCCAGGCGAACCCGTTCCATGAGGGAATAAGCGTATTCAATCCCGTATCCTAGCCCACCAATCGAAGGATCAATAACTATGCGGTTCAAGCTAAGGTTCATTTCATTAATAAGAATATTAAGCTGCTTGCAGATATTAATATCCAGCGGAGAACGGGCAATGAGGCTATGATTGTGGGCCAAGCAGGCTGTAACAAGGGATTTGTAGTTATCCTGTTCGGCATTTCCCAGCAGCAAGTTTTCACCCCTAGCTGCTTCAGCTACTGCAGCCAGGAGTTCCTGGTCTTTTGAAAGGTCTTCACATCCCACCACAATCAAGGGCACGCCAACAGCTTCAAGAACTTCCTTTACGACAGCAACACATTGTTCTATTGACTTATTGGCACCTTCAGGACTGGCACCTTCTAGCTTGAGGTAAATTAAGTCGGCGCCGTATTCGTCTACGCATTTTTTAGCCCACTTACCAGGGTCGTTGAGTACCCCGGCAAAACAGTTTTTTAAGGCTTGCGGCCAATCAGGGACAACATCCTGAACTTCCATTGCCAGCATCGGGCGGCTTACTTCACCTTCAAAATGGTGAAAAGGCAGAGCAGTATCACCGCCAACGGTAACGGTGTGACTGCGAGTACCTCCTTCTTCCCTGGTAGCACCTAAAACAACTTTTTGTACTGCTCCACGGCTGCGTTCACGTAATATTTGGACGGCCATGTTGTAACACCCCTTTCATATTAAAGCCGGCTCCAGCCAGGATAGCGTTTGCTGCCTGAAAAGCAGCGGCGTTTGCCAGGAATTCTAAAAGAGCTTACCGCAAAATATTCTGCCCTCTAAAAGAAGGGGGATAAAGTTAATTCTCTTGCCTATGTCCATTCGATTTAGCGTCAACAAGTGAAGGAAACAGCTCCAGCCTGGTATGGGGCAAAAATAGGGCTGCTACAAATTCCTCCATGAAAAGATTGCCGCTAGACAGTTCCAGGTAGGTTATTTTACGGGCCAGCTCCAGAGCCTGTTGCCAGGCCGGGCGGGATAGCAGGGCAAGTTCCGCTCCTTTAAGCGCAGCATTTCCTGCAAATACAAATTTTTCCGGCGGCAAATCGGGCAACAGGCCGATCTCCACGGCATTAGCGATATTTAAATAGTTGCCGAAGCCGCCGGCGATAATTATTTTGTCAATAGCGTCAAGTTCAAGGGAGACAGTTTTTAACAGGCTTTGAATACCTGCATATACTGCTCCTTTAGAGCGGATAAGGGTTTTAATATCAGCGCTGGTAATAACGATATCTTGTCCGGTTTTACTTTCACTGGCAGGGGTAAGAACAAACTCGTAGCCTTCGTCATTAGGCCTTACCCTGGGATTGTCTGTTGCAATAAAGTTTCCGCTTCTGTCGATAACACCTGTGCGCCGTAGTTTGGCAAGACAGTCAATCAAACCGCTGCCACAGATACCGGCCGGGGCGCCGCCGCCGATAACCTCTAATTCGATCGTATTGGTTTGAGGATCGATATTTACAGCTTCGATGGCCCCGCTCATGGCTCGCATACCGTTGCTGATGCCGCTACCTTCAAAAGCCGGTCCAGCTGAACAGGCGCAAGCAATAAGCCATTCATCATTGCCCAATACCATTTCCCCATTGGTGCCGATATCAATAAATAGATTAAGGTGTTCATTTTGTGCCATTTGGCTAAAGATTACCCCGGCAACTATATCTCCGCCGACATAACTGGCAACAGCTGGAAATATATAGACCGGTGCCAGGGGGTTAATATTAAGCCCTACCTCGTTAGCATTCATCGGCGGCCATTCGGCAGCAGCAGGTATATAGGGCTGCAGACGGATAAATTTGGGGCTTATTCCCAGCAACAGGTGAATCATGATAGTATTACCGGCTATAGTTGCTGCCACTACCTCTGCCGGCGCTACTTTTACCTCTACCAGAAGGTCTTCAATCAAACCATTGATAGTAGTTAAAGCGCTCTGACGCAGGGCATCGAGGCCATCGTTTGTCTCGCAGGCATGGATAACTCGGGAAATCAAATCGTCACCATAGGCTGCCTGGCGGTTATAAGTACCTTTGCGGGCGACCCTTATGCCATTGCTCAGGTCCAGCAGCGAGGCAACTACCGTAGTAGTGCCCAGATCGATGGCAAGCCCGTAGCTCCTGCTGCTTCCGGCGGCGGCAATCCTTAATATGCGGTTAACTTCAGTTTCATAGGTTACTTCCACCTGCCAGTTGGAATCGCGCAAGGTCTGGGGCAAGTTCTGCAAAAGCTGTAAGCCCACCTCTGCTTTTAATCCTTTTTGGCGCTGTAGATTCGTCAACAGGCGGTCCATATCGCAGGCATTTTCTGTTAGAGAGGGTTCTGGTAGTTTCAAACTAACTGTTTCACAGACGGGCTGTAACGGATATTCAGCGGGTAGCTCCGTGAGACTATCTGGCAAACGTCCTTTATCGGCAACAAAAACCCGGTGTTCAGCAAGCAGAGAAGTTGCCGGGATTTCTAAAACTACATCACCATAGATGAGAGTCTGGCAGGCCAGGGTATAGCCCTGTTGCTTTAATTGAGCCGCTAAATTTCCTCCTGTTAGCTGTACTTGTCCAGAAACCACCTTAATAATGCACTGACCGCAGGTGCCGGAACCGCCGCAGCTACTTTTAAGGGCAAGGCCGGCTTGAGCAGCTGCTGTTAAAACACTACTCCCTGCCGTAACAGTAAGATTCAATCCTGCGGGCAAAAAAGTTACGGTATATTGTTGCAATTTTTTCTCCTCTTGGTTCATATTGCCAATAAACGTCAATAATAAGGCAGAAACAATCTTTATCTGGCTAAGCGAAATTTGCTCGGGCAAAAGCAGCTATACCGCTGGCTTCACGTGGTCCTACCAGTACCTCCCAGCCGCTTAATTTTTCCAGCTTATCTTTCAGAACCGCAACTGAACCGGGTATAACAATGCGGCGATGTTTGATCTTACTATCCAGATCCACTTTTTTCATTACCGCAGCAATTTTCTCTGCTTCAAATTTACCGTCGGCATAAGCTGTCAGCACAGAGAGGCCGTCAGTGTCAATGGACAGCAGGTAGCTAGGAATCCGGGTGCTCTCTATTTCTCCTTCTACCGAATAATAGGTCAAAGAAAAGTTGGTAGTTACATAAACAGGCGAGTCCTCATTAACAGGGCCAATTGCATTGAGCTTTTCTTCTACCCGGATAGGTACCTGGGGGTCGGTATAGAGGTTTTGCCGCCAGGTCAATAACGGTAGCAGGTGCTCTTTGGCGGTTGTGCGCAATATTACTAAAC
>JAAYGJ010000195.1 GCA_012727745.1 Clostridia bacterium
ACCCAGGATTGCTTCCCTGAGCGCCATCTCAGCCGCCCACCAGGTCCTTTTTCCAGTATTTCCCCCTGCAGCTAGGGGGATGCACGCAAAGCCATGGGTCTAAAGCAAGTATTTGCCATGATCGCCAGGTTGCCGTAGTATTCTTTGCTTTACCCAACTATGGTTGGGATTTATTTGTATCAGGACTGCAGTCCCACAAAAATCGGGACTAAAGTCGTATACAATATGCGGCTTCTAGATGGTAAAGTTTTACGAGGGGACATATTGTCTTATTTTTCCGGAAAAGGGCTGATGGTGTATGAAAATGACGCCGGCGATGATTGTGCTGGAAAGGGCGCTGGCTGCTGCCTCCCTGCGCCAGCGTACTATTGCCCACAATATTGCTAATATCAATACTCCCGGTTATAAACGCCAGGATGTTTCTTTTGCCAGCAAACTCAGCCGGGCCCTGGGACTGGAGCCGCGTTTGCCTTTAAGACGGACCAACCCGGCCCACCTGCCGGCAGCAGGTTTAGACATTAACCCAGAAGTTTACCGGGACAACAGCACTTCAATGCGTAATGACGGCAATAATGTGGATATTGAACGGGAAATGGTCGACCTGGTACAAAACACCATCAATTATAATTTTGCTGTGCAGCAACTCAATACCCGCCTGGCGATGAGGCGCTATGTCATTAATGAGGGGAGGCGTTAGTCATGGAATTATTACCGGGGCTGGCTATCAGTGCTTCAGGTCTTACGGCGGAACGCTTGCGCCTGGACCTTATTGCTAACAACCTGGCTAATATCAATACCACCCGTACTGACAGGGGCGGTCCCTACCGGCGCCAGGTAGCTGTCTTTGCTGAGAAATTGGATAAGGCTCTCGGCCGGAGCAAAGGGCCGAGTGCGGCTGCAGGACGGGGGGTCGAAGTGGCAGCCATTGTGGCAGATAATACCCCGCCGCGCCTGGTATATGATCCTGCCCATCCTGACGCTGGCGATGACGGTTATGTCGCTTTACCCAATATTGATGTGGTCATGGAAATGGTTGACATTATCGCGGCTACGCGAGCCTATGAAGCTAATGTGACAGTACTCAATGCTGCCAAAGCTATGAGCCTGAAGGCCCTGGAGATCGGCCGCTAGTACCAGGGTGAGACTATAACCTAATAGCAGCGGGAGGGAAAACTGTGCTGACAATTAATAATTCACTGCTAACGGCCGCCCCTTTGCAGCAGGAACGGATGCCGGAATCATCCGGGGGAACAGTAGCCCTGTGTGATTCTTTTGCAAAACTGCTCAAAGAGAAAATAGCGGAAACAAACAACCTGCAGCTTCAAGCTGATGCTCTTACCCAGCAGTATCTGGCCGGGAAGGTAGAGGATGTGCATCAGGTGATGCTGGCCCTGGAGCAGGCCAACCTGTCTTTGCAGTTAATGGTACAGGTGCGCAACAAAGTTATTGAGGCTTATCAGGAAATTTGGCGGATGCAAATTTAGTTGGAGTGGGGCATGAAACTGGCGGACTTAAGGGACAGGTTTAAAGAGTTCTGGCAGGGGTTAACGCCTGGCCGGCGTTCGGCTCTGGTAGTTGTGACTGTTGCCTTCCTGGTGGCTGCTATTTTCTTGGGGCAGTGGTTATTACAGCCACAGTATGTGCCGATTTTTTCCAACTTGCAACAGCGGGATGCAGCTGCTGTGGTGGAAAAGCTGAAGGAGCTAGACGTGCCCTATAGGCTGGCAGGTGAGGGAACAACTATTCTGGTACCGAAAGACCAGCTTTACCAGTTGCGCCTTGACCTGGCCGGCTCCGGGGTTTTAACCAGCGGCCAGGGCTTTGAGCTGTTTGATAAGAACAGGCTGGGCATGACCGATTTTGAACGCAACCTGGACTATCAGCGCGCCCTGCAGGGGGAGTTGCAGCGGACTATAGCTGCTTTAGATGAAGTGGAAGATGCGCGGGTACACCTGGTGATACCCCAGCCAACTGTTTTCTTGCGCGAGCAGCAACCCCCTTCGGCTGCAGTGATGTTAAAGCTCAAACCGCTGGCACAGCTAAAGCCTGAACAGGTGAAAGGCATCATGGAGCTGGTAGCTGCCAGCGTGGCCGGACTGGAGCTGGAAGCTATCCGCGTCATAGATACGCAGGGCAATGTTTTGAGCGAGGGGTTGGATGATAGTACTGGACTTTCTTTGAGTAAACAGCAGCAGCTGTACCTGGAACTAACCAGGCAGTATGAAAAGGACCTGGAGGCGCGCCTACAGGCTATGCTCTCCAGGCTTTTGGGTCCGGGCAGTGCCGTGGCCATGGTAACGGCTGAGTTGAATTTTGACCAGCAGGAAATAAAGCAGACTACCTACGGGCCGGGGGTCTTGCTAAGCGAGCAAATTAGCACCGAGCAGAGCAGCGGCGCTGCTGCCGGTGGGATTCCCGGTGTCACTGAAAACACCCAGCCGCCGCTTTACGAAGCTATTAATCCGGCAGGCGGAAGCTACAGTAGGTCTGATGTTATCCATAACTACCAGAATGATGTAACTGAAAGCAGTACCATTGTCGCTCCGGGACAGGTAAGGCGCCTTTCTACGGCAGTGGTCGTCAATGGTCCGCTCAGTCCGGAATTAAATGAACAAATAGAACAGATTGTTACTGCTGCTATTGGTTACCAGCCGGACCGGGGCGACCAAATTAGTGTAAGCAGTATGGCTTTTGACGATACCCTGGAACGGCAAATGGCTGAGGAGCTGGAAGACCGGCCGGAAGAAAGGGGTCTCTGGTCCTGGCTGGCGGATGTTCTAAGCGGAGAACGGGGTTATCTCCTGCTAGCGGCAGGGCTCGGGGTTATAGCTTTGCTCCTGCTGCTGGTATGGATACTGCGCCGTCGACGGCAGCGGCAAGCATTGGCACCTCCTTTTGCTGAGGAGACAGATATCCCGATAGAACCCCTGACTTTAGAAGAACCCGAAACCCCTGAGGATATCGAGAAACGGCAACAGGAAGCCTCGCGCCGGGCCAAACAGGAACGGGCCCGGGAGGTTATCCGGCAGCGGCCGGAGGATGCAGCTGTACTGATCAGGGCGTGGTTGGCTGAAGATTAGAGGTGGCTTTGATTGGCACGACAAAATTCCCTTTCCGGGCTGGAAAAGGCAGCAGTACTAATGATTACAGTGGGGCCGGAAGCTTCAGCCCTGATTATGAAGCAGTTGCCCCAGGAAGATATTGAAAGGATTACTTATCAGATAGCCAATACTTCTACAGTTGATCCCGAAACTAAACAGCAGGTAATTGACGAGTTTTTGGAACTTAGCGATGCCCAGGAGTACCTGTTGCAGGGCGGCATCAAATATGCCCGCGAGATTCTGGAGAGAACCCTGGGACCGCCCCGGGCGGCGGAAATTATTAAAAAACTGTTGGCCAGTTCCAAAATACGCCCCTTTAATATGGTTCGCAAAGCCGACCCGGTGCAGTTACTGAACTTTATTTATAACGAGCATCCCCAGACTATCGCTTTAATTCTGGCTTATCTGGAGCCGGAACAGGCCTCGGCGGTGCTGGGGGGGCTGCCGCCGAATATGCAGGCTGAGGTGGCTAAAAGGATTGCCCTCATGGAACGGACTTCGCCGGAAACTGTCAGGCAACTGGAAAGTATCCTCGAACAGCGTTTGTCGGCAGTGGTTGAGGAAGATTTTGCCGCAGCCGGCGGGGTAAAAACCCTGGTGGATATCCTTAACCGTGTTGACCGCAGCACGGAACGGACTATTCTGGAGACTTTGGAACAGGACGATCCTGAGCTGGCTGATGAGATCAGGAAACGGATGTTTATCTTTGAAGACATCCTTACCCTTGATGATAACTCTATTCGTCGGGTGCTGCGTGAAATTGACCTTAAAGACCTGGCCCTGGCCCTTAAGGCGGCCAGCGAAGAAGTGGCCAGCCGCATTTACCGCAACCTTTCCAAGCGCGCCGGCGAAATGTTGCGTGAGGATATTGAATATATGGGTCCGGCCCGTTTGCGGGATGTAGAGGAAGCCCAGCAGCGCATTGTGCAGACTATCCGTCGCCTGGACGAGAGCGGCGAGATCATAATTGCCCGGGGAGGTGAGGACACCCTTGTGGTCTAGGTTGCTAAAAGAGGTGCAGCCGGTAAAGGGGGAACAGCTGGTGCCCCTGCGTGTGTTGCCGGCGCCTGAACCTGCGTCAGACAAGGATGAGGCTGCAGTAAAAATGTCTGCGGCTGAGGAGGCAGCAGCTCTTTTGGCACGGAGCCGCAAGGAAGCCGAACGGATTAAGCAAGAGGCGCTTAAGGCCCGGCAGCAGGCTATAGAAGAGGGCCGGGCCGCCGGCGAGGCCCGGGGTTACCAGGAAGGGCTGGAGCGGGGCCGGCAGGAGGCCGAGGCTTTGCGCCAAGAAGCTACGGCCCTGCGGGAAGAGGCGCGGCAGGTGCTGGAACAGGCGCAGCATGTTTACCGGGAGACAATAGCCGCTGCTGAAACTGATATTATGGAACTGGCGCTGACTGTAGCCAGGAAGATTATTGGCCAGGAGGTAAGCCAGCGGCCGGAGGTTATCGTTGAGATAACCAGGCAGGCCATTCTCCAGGTAACCGGGGGGCAGACCTATGTAATTTATGCCGGACCCGAGGAAGCAGA
The DNA here is from genome assembly GCA_012727745.1 of Clostridia bacterium. GTDB lineage: Bacteria > Bacillota > DSM-521 > Neomoorellales > Neomoorellaceae > JAAYGJ01. The sequence goes on from JAAYGJ010000195.1 coordinate 4,632, forward strand.
CGTTTTGCGCCAGCGGCAGGAAGAATTGCTGGCAGAAGCAGCACCCGGAGCAAGGCTGCAGGTTATTGCCGACCCCGGCCTAAAAGGCGGCGGCTGCCGGGTGGAAACGGAGAACGGTTTTATTGATGCCAGCATTGATACACAGCTGGAGGCAGTTAAAAAAATTTTGCGGGATGGGACCAGCCAGTGAACGCGGTTCAAAAAAGGAAATTAATACAGGAACGGCTGCAGGGCGCCAACCTCTGGCAGTGGGGTGGCAAGATAACCCGGGTAACAGGGCTCACCCTGGAAGCCCGGGGGCTCAAAGCAGCTATCGGCGAGGTGTGCTGGATTTATAATAACGGCACCAAACCGCTGCTGGCCGAGGTGGTGGGCTTTCGCGAGGAGGTAACCCTGCTCATGCCTCTGGGTGAACTGGAGGGGATAGGCCCTGGGTGCCGGGTTACGGCGACGGGACAGGGGCACCTTGTCACGGTAGGCCAGGAGCTTTTGGGCCGGGTGCTTGACGGCCTGGGGCAGCCGCTGGATGGCAGCCGCCTGGCAGGGCCTGAGTTCAGGCCGGTGAATAACCGCCCCCTCAATCCACTGGCCCGGGTCCCGATTAAAGATGTTTTGGCTACAGGCATCAAAGCAATTGACGGGCTTTTGACCTGCGGTTACGGCCAGCGGGTTGGTATTTTTGCCGGCAGCGGGGTCGGCAAAAGCACACTGCTGGGGATGATTGCTCGCCATAGCACGGCTGACATTAATGTTATCGCCTTAATCGGCGAACGGGGCCGGGAGGTTAGGGAGTTTATCGAAGGGGACCTGGGCCCGGCGGGGCTGGCCCGCTCGGTAGTGGTTGCTGCTACCTCTGACCAGCCGGCTCTGGTGCGTATCAAAGGCGCTTTGACGGCCACTGCCATTGCTGAATATTTCCGTGACCGGGGGCAGAATGTCCTGCTGATGATGGATTCCCTGACCCGTTTTGCCCTTGCCCTGCGCGAAGTTGGCCTCGCTATAGGTGAGCCGCCAACTACCCGGGGTTATACGCCCTCTGTCTTTGCCACCTTACCCAAACTGGTGGAAAGGGCGGGGAATACGGAACGGGGTTCCATCAGCGGCCTCTATACGGTGCTGGTGGAAGGCGATGACTTTAATGAGCCGGTTGCTGACGCTGCCCGGGGTTTGCTCGACGGGCATATTGTTCTCTCGCGGCAGCAGGCGGCGCGCAACCATTTCCCGGCGATTGATGTTTTACAGAGTATTAGCCGCTTGATGCCGGTAATCACCACCCGGCAACATCAGCAGACTGCCAGCCACCTGCGCGACCTGCTGGCTGCCTACCAGGAGGCGGCCGATATAATTGAGATCGGCGCCTACCGGGCCGGGTCCAATCCCCGGGTAGACGAGGCCTTGAAATATTATGAAACCATCAACTCTTTTTTGCGCCAGGGTGCTGATGAATACTATGACTTTGACGAAACTCTGGTACAAATGACAGCAATTTTCGCCTAAAGGCAAACGCAAGGAGGGGCAGGAACTGGGCTTTCGTTTTAAGCTAGAAAGGGTACGTTCTTATAAAGCTTCCAGGGAAAAACAGCTCAAGCAGCAGCTGGGCGAGGCCTATCGCCGCCAGGAGGAAGCAAAAAAACACCTGCAGTATTACCGTGAGCTGCGCGCCAACAGCCTGCTGGCAGAGGGTGCGGTTGAAGCCGAGCAACTACTGCAGGGGGCAGCTTGCCTGGAAGCCCTGGACCGGCGTATTGCCAGGCAGCAGGAACAGCTAAGGCTTGCCACGCAGGAGGTCCATAAACAGCGACGTAAGGTACAGTCAGCCATGCAGGAACGCAAGCTCCTGGACCGTTTGCGGCAAAATCACCTGAGCGCATATAGGTATCAGCAGTACAGTGCTGAACAGAAGCAACTCGATGAAGTAGCCGCGAATATCTATCTCCGCAGGCAGGCTGACTAACCTTACTATATACTTCGCAGGAAGGAGGTGAAAAGATGGCGGTAGTTTCCATAGCAAACGCTAAATTATTAAAATTACCGGATAAGTTGACAGCTTTTACCGGAAGCGGAGTTGATTTCAACCTTATCCTTGCCAGCTTGCTCCAGCAGCCTGACCGATATGTAGCACCACCCCCAGGGCTGCCTGAGCGGGCCGGGAATGAAAGGGATTATTCAGCTCACTCCTCCCGCCAGGAAAGGTGCGGGAGGGTCGGCGGAGAACGGGAACGATACCAGGCGGCAGCTGCTGGTCGCCGGCCGGAAACGGGGCAGGCAGGCGCGGCGGCGAAAGCTGATCGCGGTACCGCCCCCGCTGAGACCAGGGGCAGGCCGGACAGTGGCGCCGGGGCTACTTGCGCTGCCAGCGATCCTGTTGCCGGGGACCTGCGCCCGGGGACGGCAGCTGCGGAGGCAAAAAATGCAGCAGTAATGGCTGAAATAGACGGGGTTAGTCCCGGGGACGGCAGGGCAGCAGGCAAGCTGCAGTCCGAACTGGCTGGACGTACTGTTAAAAACGACGGCCTGACTGCTGGCGGAGGACAGGACTTCGCAAAGGAAGCAGAGGCAGGTTCGGGAAAGGGAGCGGCAACAGCCCTGAAAGCAGGGGACAGTTTGGAGACGGCTGCCAGGAATATGCGGCCCGGCGCCGGCATGGGGCCTGATGTCCGGGGAGAGCTCCCTGCTGACTTGCAAGCGGCAACAGGAGCCGGTGGGGAAAGCGGGCAAACTGTGGCCAGAGCCAGTGAAGGCCAGCCTCAAGGTGGGCGCAGCTGGGCCGGACAGGGGCAAATACAAATAAACGAAAGCAGCAGCAACGCTTTTGCCGGCACCGGCACTGCTGACAGCGGTGCTGACAGAGGCCTGGCAGGGCAACAGCAGGCAGCTGGATTACAGGCTAAAGCCTTTGTCCCCGCAGCTGCTACAGCCGGCTATACGGCCGGCCAGGGTTTGCAGCAGGGCGGCATTAACGGGGCCGCTGCCTCCAATGGAGCTGCTGCCGGCAGCCAGATCGTTTTTTCCACTGCATTTAACCGGGCTGGAGACAGCTTGCCGGTAAACAATAGGCCGCAAATTATGGCCGCTATTCTGGAGACAGCCCGCCTGGCCCGGCTGGGCAGCCAGCGGGAGTTAGAGTTACAGCTGCGGCCGGAAAATCTGGGCAACTTGAAAATCAAGGCTGCGCTGCTGGGCAGCAGTTTAACTCTGCAGCTGCTGGTAGAAAGCAGCGAGGCAGCCAGGCTTTTGCAGGCCATGCTGCCGGAAATGCGCCAGGCAGTGGCTGAACAGGGCTTACGTTTGGAGCATATTGAGCTGCAGCTACAGGGTGGGGCTGATAGCAATGAAGGTCTGGACTACAGCGGCAGCCGCAATGAGTATCGGCCGGACAGAAACTGGCAACAGCAGGCGGGGAAGCCCTGGCAGGGTGAATTGACGGGAACCCCGCTAGTGGAGAGACTTTATCGCTGCGATTACCTGGCTTAGTCCGGGGCATTGCAGGGGAAAGGAGGATTGCCTGTGCATGTAAATAGTGTAACTGCTGCCAGACAGGGGGTAACTGCCAGCAGCGGCCTGGAGTTGGGCCTGGACAAGGATGCTTTCTTGAAACTTTTAGTAGCGCAGCTGCGCTACCAGGACCCGATGAGCCCCATGAGCAATACAGAATTTATTGCCCAGATGGCCCAATTCAGTGCCCTGGAACAGATGTATAACCTGAATAACAGTTTCTACGTGCTGCAGCAGCAAGTGCAGGAAGCTTTTATGTTGCAGGCAGTCAGCTTGATTGGCAAAGAAGTGACAGCTGAGCTAGATGAACAGACCGTGTCCGGTACGGTGGAAAAAGTTAACTGGACAGCAGCAGGGACAATTCTCACTGTGGACGGCAGGCAGGTGCCTTTAAGCGCTGTCAGGGTTGTAAGCGTGCCGGAACCGGAAGCGCCGCCCATAGAAGAGCAGGAACTTGCTGCTCCTGTACCCGATACCGGGGCACAGGAGACGGAAACTGAGGCGCTGGACCAGGAGGCGGGTGATAGCCCTGACCCGGATTGACTGGCAACCCTTAACTCCCTTAAGCTCAACGGCGCCTAAAAGACCGGCGGTGAGGACAAAGGCGGCGGGGAATTTCCAGCAGCTTCTTACCGAAAAAATTAGCGGGCTAAAGTTTTCCCGCCATGCCTGTGAACGGCTGGAGGACCGCCGGCTCAAGCTGTCGGCAGAACAAATGCAGCGCTTAGAGCAGGGCGTTCAGCAAGCTGCAAGCAAAGGAGCCCGGGAATCCCTGGTTTTGCTGGACGACCTGGCACTGGTAGTAAGTATCCGTAACCGCACGGTAGTAACGGCTGCAGCCCGGCAGGAGCTGCGGGACAGGGTTTTTACCAATATTGACAGTGCTGTTTTATTATAAGGGCTGGACCCGGCAGGGAGGCCCGGAGCCGCTGAATGACAGAGGCGGACTCATTAAAGGGGGAATGACTTATGATGCGTTCGCTTTTTTCCGCCGTGTCGGGTTTGCGCGTTCACCAGACGCGCATGGACGTTATCGGCGATAATATTGCCAACGTAAATACGGTTGGTTTTAAAAGGAGCACGGTTACTTTTAAGGATATTTTTTACCAGACCCTGCGCGGGGGAGCTGCCAGTACCGAATTCATGGGCGGCACTAACCCCCAGCAGGTAGGGCTGGGAGTGGCGCTGGACAACATCCAGGTAGTTCACGGGCAGGGGCCTGCCCAGCCTACCGGCAGCGGCACGGATTTGATGATCCAGGGGGACGGTTTCTTTAGGGTCTCTCCCGACGATGGTACTATTATTTACTATACCAGGGCCGGCGCCTTTCATTTTGACAACGAGGGTTATTTGGTAAACGGTGACGGCTTCAATGTTCTGGATACAGCTGGCCAGCCTATTCAGATTACTGATATGGCTTCTCCGGATACTCTGCCCCAGAGCTTCAATATAGACAGCCTGGGAGTTGTGCACTATGTAGATTACCAGGGAAACCTGCAAACGGCTGGGACGATTAGCATTGCCAGGTTTTCCAACCCGGCGGGTTTAGAAAAGGTCGGCCAGAACCTTTATGCTGCATCGGCCAGTTCCGGTCCCCCCAGCAGTGACGTAACACCGGGACAGGGGTCGCTGGCATCTACAACCATTATCCCTTCGGCCCTGGAAATGTCCAACGTTGACCTGGCCCAGGAATTTACTGACATGATTATCACCGAGCGCGGTTTCCAGGCCAATGCCCGTACCATCACTATTTCTGACGAAATGCTGCAGGAGCTGGTCAACCTTAAACGTTAGCCCGGCTGGGAATTTCGGCAGGCCGGTGGCGACTGGAGGGCCGGGTGCAGGATATTTTAATAAGGCTGTACCCGGCCGCCTGCCGGAGTTTTAAACCGGGCTGCTTAATAGGTTTTTCAGGCTTGCCTGGAGAGCTTCCGGGGGTGGAAGTGGCTGGATGATCAAAGTTACCACTCTGGATAAGAGAGAAATGTATATTAATGCCGAGCTAATTGAGCGGATTGAGTCGGTGCCGGAAACGGTAATTACCCTTATCAGCGGTAAAAAGATTCTGGTAGCCCAGCCGGCAGCAGAGGTAGTAGATAGAATTATCGCATACCGGCGCCAGATCCGCCTGGCGGTTACTGATAGTATCAAGTAGTATCGAGGTGAAATAGGGATTGCAGCGTTTAGATATCTTGACTATTGTCGGTTTAGTAGCGGGGGTTGGAATTATTGCTACTGCGCTCTTTTTAGGGGGCAGCATCGGATACTTTTGGAGCCTCAATGCTGTTTTGATAACCGTAGGCGGCTCTCTGGCTGCTGCTTTGATAAGCCATAATTATTCTGACCTGAAGAGCTTTCTGCCTACTCTTAAGCAAGCTTTTGTTAATGATCTGATAGAACCGGAAGAGCTCATTGATGTTTTTTCAGAACTGGCCCGTAAAGCCCGCCGCGAAGGCCTCCTGGCCCTGGAGGATGATGCTGAACGCTTCAATGATCCCTTTTTTGTCAAAGGCATCCAGATGATGGTAGATGCTATGGAGCCGGAAACTATCCGGGAAATTTTGCAGACTGACATGGAGTATATGGCCCGGCGCCATGAGGCGGGCCGGGGTTTTTTTCAGACCTGGGGTAATCTGGCGCCTTCTTTTGGCCTGATGGGTACTTTGATTGGCTTAATTCAAATGCTGGCCCAGCTGGACAATCCCGAGACCCTGGGCCCCAGTATGGCGTTGGCATTAGTTACAACTTTTTATGGAGCCCTCCTGGGCTATTTGGTGTTGATGCCATTGGCAGGCAAATTAAAACTGCGCAGTGACCAGGAGCTGGCCCTGCACCAGATGATGCTGGAAGGAATCATATCTATCCAGTCGGGTGTTAACCCGCGCATCCTGGAGGAACGCCTGCGGTCCTTTGTGGCGCCTAAATTGCGCCAGCAGCAGGTGGAGGCGGAAGAAGGGAGTATTACCGGCAGTGAAATTCTGAGGGAGCGGGTTTAGAGTTGGCAAATAGTGATTTAATGGCTTGCGGTCAGTAGCAGAAACGCTCTGGAGGGAGGCAAGCATAATGCTCAGCAGAAGGGGAGAAAGAAAAGAAGAAGGCGCGCCGATCTGGATGATTACTTATTCAGATTTAATGACTTTGTTGCTGGTTTTTTTTGTGCTGTTATTTTCTTTTTCCACAATGAATATCGCCAAATTCAAGCAATTCATAGCCTCCTACCAGGGCGTAGGAATTTTGGATAGTGGCGCAGCTTCGATAATTGATTCCGAACCGTTAGCTCAGGATTATAGTCAGGATACCGGTTTTGCCGAAGCTATTGTCCAGGAAAGGGCTAGAGAATTGATGGCAGCTTATCAGACGGTAAAAAATTACCTGATTGAAAACAACCTGGAAACGCTTGTTGAGGTGCGGTACGAAAACCGGGGCATTGCTCTGGATATCAAGGAGAGCATTCTCTTTGATTCGGGCAAGGCCGATTTAAAACCTAATGCCCGGGAAGTGCTGGACAGGTTGGCCGGTCTTTTGGGGCAGATAAACAACGAGGTTATAGTGGAGGGTCATACTGATAACCGTCCTATCCATACAGTCCAGTTTCCTACTAACTGGGAACTGTCAACGGCCCGGGCCGTAACTGTAGTGCGCTATTTTAGCGAACAAAAACAACTGCGCCCCGAACGTTTTGTAGCAGTTGGTTATGGCGAGTATCGTCCGTTACTTCCCAACGATTCGCCGGAGAACATGGCTGCAAACAGGCGGGTGGTATTGTTGATTGGGGTTAATTCCGGAACTCCAGGAGAAGGGGTGGATAGCAGTGCCTTCCAGGCAACTCCCTAATGATGAAGTTGAAAACAAGGCTCCGAAAAGAAGTCGTCTGCTTATTATTGTTTTACTGCTAGTTGCTTTTCTGGTCAGCGCCGGAGGGATATATTTATTTGTTTATAATGGCAATACCCCGGCTACAGCCGGTAATGAGAGAAAAGCCAACTGCAAGCAATATAAGCTGGAAGATTTTGTACTTAACCTGGCTGACCCGGGTTTGCGCCGCTATTTGCGCATTAGAATTACGCTGGAGTACAGCCAACCCCGGCTGACCAAGGAACTTGAGGATAAAACCTACCGTCTGCGGGACGGTTTGTTTCTAGCCCTATCCAGTAAAATGACTGAAGACCTGCAGGATAAGGAGGCTTTGAAACAGGAACTGCTTAATACTATTAATCTGCAGCTAGAAAGCGGCCAGGTTGATAATATTTACTTTGAGGAATTTCTTATCCAGTAAAGGAGTATGGCAATGTCTTTGACCCCTGCTGACATAGACAAGCTATTGGAGGCCATGAATAAGGGGCAGGAAAAGCCCCGCATTAAAAAGGCCCGTTTTGCCAAGCTGCAACCTGCCGCTACTTCTACGGCTAGCGCCAGTTATGATAGCCTGGCCCCTATTCCTCTGCAGGTCGAGGTTGAACTGGGCAGGACCCAGCTTAAGGTCAGGGACGTTATCAACCTGAAAGAGGGCTCCTTGATTACGCTCAATAAGCTGGCGGGAGAACCCCTGGCAGTCCGGGTTAACGGTGTGCTGCTGGCCTACGGTGAGGTGGTGGTTATTAACGATTCCTTTGGGATTAAGATAAATAATCTGGTGACTGCTGACAGCGAGGAGCGGGATTGAGATGGAGCAGGACATGCTTATGGCTCTGTTGCGCCTGGCAATCTTTTTACCCCTGGTCCTGGCGCTGGCTTACCTGACGGTGCGTTATGGTCTGGGGCGAGCTATGTTAACAAAAACAGCTACAGGTAATAGACAGCTGGAGATAGTGGAGCGACTACCATTAAGCAATAAAGCAGGGCTGGCAGTTGTCCGCTGTGGCGAACGGTATTTTCTGATCGGCCTGGGGGAAGGCCCGCCGGGCTTGTTGACGGAGCTGCCTGATTACCCGGTGATGGCGGTAACAGGGGGAGAAGTGGAGATGTATCCTTTGCCGCCACTGGCGGAAAACGAAAGGCAAGAGGGGACAGCCAAGGGGCTGGCGGTCTGGTTACAAAGGCAGCGGGAAAAAGCCAGGAACTATGGCAGCTGAAGTAATTGTTAATTTGCTGACAAGGTGTTGAGGATATTGCCGGAGTTGACTTTAAACCTGAGCCAGACTACTGATCCCCGGCAAATGGTTGACACTATCCGCCTGCTGGTACTGTTAACTACTCTGGCCCTGGCGCCGGCTATCTTGCTCTTGATGACCTCTTTTACCAGGGTAATAATTGTCCTATCTTTTATCCGCAGCGCGCTGGCAACCCAGCAGACACCGCCCAACCAGATTTTGATTGGTCTGGCCTTATTTTTAACATTTTTTATCATGGCGCCGGTATACATCCAGATAAAGAACGAAGCTATAGACCCCTTTTTGGCGGGGGAGATTACGCAAGAGGAGGCCTTGGCAGCCGGAGAACAGCCGTTGCGAGAATTTATGTACCGCCAGACACGGGAAAAAGATGTAGCCCTGTTTGTTAATATGGCGGCCATGGAGCAGCCTTATACCAAGGACGATATTCCTATGCATGTCCTGATCCCGGCTTTTATTATCAGCGAACTAAAGACTGCCTTTCAAATGGGGTTTTTGATTTATATACCTTTTCTGATTATCGACCTGGTGATAGCCAGTACTTTAATGGCGATGGGAATGTTCATGGTACCGCCGATTATGATTTCTTTGCCCTTCAAGATAATGCTGTTTGTTCTGGTGGACGGCTGGTATCTGGTTGTCAAGTCTTTGCTGGAAAGTTATTAGGAGGAGTTTATGCGTGAGCCAGGAGTTTGTGTTAAACCTGGCCCGGGAGGCCCTGACGACAGCTCTGTTGCTGGCGGCACCTCCGCTGGGCCTGAGCCTGGTAGTCGGGGTGGGTATCAGTATTCTGCAGGCAACAACGCAAATCCAGGAGCAGACCCTGACCTTTGTTCCCAAAATAGTGGCAGTAATCGTTGGCGTTTTATTGCTCGGTTCCTGGATGTTAAATGTACTTATCCAGTTTACGTTAAATATCTTTACTAACTTGAGCAATTTAGTTTTTTAAAGGTTTTTATGCAGCCGGGCAAAACTTGCAAAGCAGTCAAACCTTTCTCAGCTTGCAACGAGGTGTTATACAGGTGATGAGTTACCTCGCCCAGGCAGAAATTTTTTTCCTTGCCCTGGTAAGGATTACCTCTTTTTTCATAACTGCCCCCTTTTTTGGTATCCGCGGGGTCCCGAGCCTGGCCAAGCTCGCCCTGGGTTTTATAGTGACGGTACTGTTATTTCCGCTGATGAGTGCAGTTCAGCTATCTGATGCAGCTAGTGGCGCTTATGTACTGGCGGTAATAAAGGAGGCGTTGCTGGGCCTGTCCATGGGTTTCCTGGCTACTCTTATTATCAGTGCCATTCAGGTTGCCGGTCAGTTTATGGATTTGCACATGGGACTGGCCATGTCAGGCATATTTGACCCGCAGAATGCAACCAACACAACTGTTGTGGGCCGTTTTTTCTATGTAATGGCCTTGTTGCTTTTTTTCCAGCTTGATGGCCACCATTCTTTGCTGCTGGCTTTGCAGGCCAGTTTTCGCTACCTGCCCCTGGGAGAAGTAGTATTTGACGGTAGCATGGTCTGGGCCGTAGTCAAGCTGTTTACGGCTATGTTTGCTCTGGCGATGCGCATTGCCCTGCCGGTCATCGCTGTTCTCCTTGTTTCTGATCTGGCCCTGTGCCTGGTGGCCAGGACGGTTCCCCAGCTCAATGTTTTTATTCTGGGCTTCCCTTTGAAAGCCGGCCTGGGAGTGCTGACCTTGATAGTGATTTTCCCCCTGTTGTTTACAGTGTTTATCAACATTTTTAGCCAGATGGAGCAGGATCTGGCCCTGTTGCTGCGAGGTTTATCGCCTTGATTGATCTCCAGTTGTTTGCCCAGGAAAAAACTGAGGAGGCAACTCCCCACCGCCTCCAGGAAGTACGGCGTAAAGGCCAGGTTGCCCGCAGCAACGACCTGAGTACAGCGCTGGTGCTGCTAGCAGGGGTATTATTTCTGTACTGGCGCCGCCAGGAATTTATGTTCGCTATAACCGGCCTGCTGACCAGTTTTTTGCAGGTTAACTGGCAGCAGGAGCTTGACGCAGGAACTTTTATTAGCCTGGCAGCCTACCTGATCGTTGAGATGGCTGCACTGCTGCTTCCCCTGGTTGCCCTGGCAGTACTGGTGGGGTTGGTTGCCAACTTTGCCCAAACCGGATTTATTTTTTCTCTGCACCCGCTGACGCCGCGCCTGGAAAATATTAACCCTCTTAATGGTTTTAAACGCATTTTATCGCGCCGGGCGCTAATGGAACTGTTTAAAAGTTTGGCCAAAGTAGTAGCAGTAAGCCTGGTCGTCTGGTTGGTGATAAAGGGCCAATTTGTTGAGCTGTTCATGACGGTGGACATGGGCCTGCTGGCAAGCATGGAACTGGTAGGAAAATTGTTGTTCAAGGTCGGTCTGAGCGCGCTGCTGGTTTTCCTGGTGGTGGGGGTAATTGATCTGGTCTTTCAAAAACGGGAGTTCAGGCGCAGTATCCGCATGACCAAACAGGAAACTAAAGAAGAAATGAAACAGCTGGAAGGCGACCCCCTGGTAAGATCCCGCCTGCGGGAAAAACAGCGGCAACTGGCCCGGCACCGGATGATGCATGCAGTGCCGGAAGCTATGGTAGTTGTGACCAACCCCATCCATTTGGCTGTAGCTCTCCGCTACCGGGAAACAGAAGGGGCGCCGCGGCTGGTGGCCAAAGGGGCCGGCAGCATCGCGGAACGAATTAAGGAAGTAGCCCGGCGGCATAAAGTACCGGTGGTAGAGGAAGCCCCTCTGGCCAGGGCACTTTTTTATCAGGTGGAACTGGGCCAGGAAATACCGGTTACCCTGTACCAGGC
>JAAYGJ010000196.1 GCA_012727745.1 Clostridia bacterium
GGGTTCCATCCTGTATGGACTTTTGCACCTGCATACTCCTTTTATGTTGATCGTGGGGCATAGCGATTGCGGTGCGCTCAAGGCGGCAATGTCCGACTATTCCGGCGAGCCCGGAGCAATAGCCAGGGAACTGGACAATGTAAAAAAATCCCTTCATGAAATTCAAAGCAGCGCTTATACATTGAGAGAAGAGCCTTCGGTAAAGTATACTCAACTGGCTGAGTTAAATGTGGATATGCAGGTAAATTATATGCTGGCAAATACTGCTGTAGCCAGGCTTGTGGAAGAAGGGAGCCTCTCCATAATCGGAATAATTCTTGATTTACATAATGTTTATGGACAGGGGTATGGAAAAAGTTACCTGATAAACCATAACGGGGTCCGCAATCTGCAGCAACTTCAGCAGATAAAGGAGCTGAAAGGTCTCGCTGCCCGAATGCAGCGCCTTACTGCAGTTTAAAGGGGCAATAAGATAGGCTTATTAAAAGAAAAAGGGCTGCTGATTGTATCAACAGCCCTTTTTTGCACAATAGCCTTTATCCGCTGATGCTCCTAACTTTGCTGAGCTGCGGGGCTTTGCGAATCATGAAGGTAAGCACCGCGCCAACAACGCAGAGAACGGCAGCAATCAAAAAAGCCTGGGTAAATTCTACCGAAGTGCCCACCCGCGGGCCAAGAATGGCGGCAATGCCATAAGCCAGAAATACGATTCCGTAATTTGTTCCAACATTCTTTGTTCCGTAGTAATCGGCAGTAAGGGATGGGAACAAGGCCAGGAATCCGCCGAAGCAAAAACCGACCAGGGAGCACAGGACCAGGAAAGACGCGTAAGTTATTTCAATGGCGCTCAGCCCAAACATGGCGACAGCAGCCAGTATGTACATAATTACGAGCGAATTTACTCTTCCCAGTTTATCCGAGAGGGTCCCCCAGATAATACGTCCGGCTGCATTAAAGAGGGATACCATAACCACTGCATTGGCTGCGGTTGCAATATCCAGTTTAGCCAGCTTGACGCCTATATCCGTTGCCAGACCAATTATCATCAAACCTGCCATGCATCCAAATAGATATATAAACCAAATGGCGTAAAATTGCGTGGTTCCAAACATCTGGCCTGTTGTAAAGTCGTTTCCTCCGGAAGTAGCAGCCGCGGGCGGATTCCATCCTGCAGGACGGTAGCCTTCCGGCGGGATAGACAGCATTTGGGCACCGATTACAACAACGACAAGATAAATAATCCCCAGGTATAAAAAGGTGTTGCTTACCCCCACACTGGCGATAAAGGACAATATTAGTGGCTTAAAGACGATTGAACCTGCACCAAAGCCGGCTACTGCAATACCGCTAATCAGGCCGCGCATATCCGGAAACCATTTTAGGCAGGTGGCCAGAGGACAGACGTATGCGGTTCCAATCCCTGCCCCACCGATAAAGCCGTAGAAAATGTACAGTTGTGTAAGGGTGGTAGCCCTGCTCGATAGCAAAAGGCCTACTCCAAGCAAAATGCCGCCAACTGTTGCCACCCATCTCGGGCCGATTTTATCCTGTATCTTACCTGCAATGATAGTAAAGATAGAAAAGACCAGAATAGTAATTGAAAAGGTAAACACCACGGAAGCTATATCCCAACCAAATTTTTCTACCAGGGGAGTATTAAATAAACTCCAGGCATAAACAGCACCAAGGCATAATTGAATTAACACTGCCCCTATGACAACGATCCAGCGATTGCCAACTTTTCCTGAACTCAAAGTAGCTCCTCCTGTTCACTTGTTAATAAAAATGCGAAGAGTAAAGTGATTTGATTTTATCAGTAAACATTCCTCCTTTATAAATAAAAAATATATTTAAAATAGATTCAACGCAATATAAAAAAATCCTGTTAATTCATTTGGACTCTAATTAACTTTTGTATTTTCTCATCAGGAACATAACAAAAAAATAAAATGCAAGGCCAAGAACTACGGCATTTATAGCCGAGCCCATCAAAAAGGTAAAACCGAGCAGCTCCAGGGAGCTTAAGATCTTCTCCCGAATACTGCCCAGTTTTAAAATCATGGAGTACTGGCGTATAATGAAGTCCACAATACTTTCATCGCCTAAAGCCGGGGTTAAAATAACCCCCCCAACTACAAAGTTCAGGGCATACATTAAAGGAACCAAAGGTCCGGTAACAAGGCTGGTTACAGCTGCGCCGGCCCGGTTAACTCCAAAAATCATAGCCAGGAAATAAGCAATAATAAATCCGACACCAAAAGTCGGGATAAAGTTAATGCCTATTCCCAAGGCGCAGCCAAGTGCAATTTTATACGGTTTTTCTTTTATTTCTACAACTTGTTGTTCAATAGTAGTGTAAAACTTTTTCTTCAGGTTGTTCCACTTAAGTAAAATTTTTTTTATCAAGTAGCTATTTTCCTCCCCCCGTCAGTAGCATGGAAGCCATTGCCATGTATAGGAC
>JAAYGJ010000197.1 GCA_012727745.1 Clostridia bacterium
AGGTTTAAAACAAAGCCTTAAATAATGGGGACATTTGTCCGCTTTTTATAGACAAAGACAGGTTGGCTCGGTTAAAATGAACATATATTTATGTATTTATGGAAAGGAGTAACCGGTATTAAATGCGCTTACAGGGAACAATGCAGGTAAATGAAGAAGGTAGACTAACCATCGGTGGGTGTGGTGTTGAGCAGCTGGCTCGCCAATTCGGTACTCCCCTTTATATTTTTGATGAAGCGCATATCCGGGAAAATTGCCGGCAATTTTACCAGTCTTTTGGTGTTGCTGCGGGGTATTCCCGGGTAATTTATGCCGGCAAGGCATTTTTGACCACAGCCATGTGCCGAATTATTGCCAGCGAGGGCCTGGGGCTGGATGTAGTATCCGGCGGTGAGCTTTATACTGCCCTTACTGCCGGCTTTCCGGCCAAAGATATTTTTTTTCATGGTAATAATAAGAGCTATGCTGAACTATGTCAGGCTCTGGAGGCCGGTATTGGCCGTTTTGTAGTTGATAATTTTGCCGAGATGGAACTATTAAGCCGCCTGGCAGCAGAGCGAGGACAAAAAGCCCGGGTAATCTTGCGTATAACTCCGGGAATTGAAGCTCATACGCATAAATATATCCGCACTGGCCAGATTGATTCCAAGTTTGGTTTTACCCTCCCTAACGGCCAGGCAATGGCTGCCGCCCAACGGGTTAAAGAGCTACCAGGGTTAGAATTCAAGGGATTACATTGCCATATTGGCTCTCAAATTTTTGAACTGGAACCCTATAGCCAGGCCGCGGCGACTATGCTGGAACTGGCAGCGCAAATCAAGGCCGCTACGGGCTTAATTACTACTGAACTTGACCTGGGCGGCGGCTTTGGCATCTATTATACTAACGAGGATAGGCCCTGCTCGATCAGGGAATATGCAGAAACGATCCTAGGCAGGGTTAAGGAAGAGGCCAGGGCTTTAAATCTGCCTGTGCCCCAGGTAATAGTGGAACCGGGACGTTCAATTATTGGCCCTGCCGGATGTACAGCCTATACGGTGGGCACCATTAAAGAGATACCGGGGGTACGCAAATACGTAGCAGTAGACGGGGGCATGACTGATAATATCCGGCCGGCCCTTTATGGCGCTAAATATGAGGCTATTATTGCCAATAAAGCTGCCCGGCCGCCGGTAGAGACAGTGGCTGTTACCGGTAAATGTTGTGAATCAGGCGACATGCTCATTTGGGAGGCGAAGCTGCCCCGGGTAGAGGCCGGGGATATCCTGGTGGTGACTGCTACCGGAGCTTATGGCTATACCATGTCCAGTAATTATAACCGCCTGGGCCGCCCGGCTGCTGTGCTGGTTTACAATGGTAGTGCTGATCTGATTATCAAACGGGAAGATTTCAATGACCTTCTTCGCAATGATGTGTTACCGCCACGCCTTAGCAACCCTGAATAAAGAGGCAGTGCGGGCAAGAAACGGCACTGGGGCCAGAGACCTATTAGCCTGTTTTTCAATAATGAAAGGAGCGAGTTATGTATCCAGACAGTATAAGCCAGCTCTTATTACGCATACCGGCTATTTTGCTGGCCCTTACTTTTCACGAATATGCCCACGGCAAGGTAGCATTTCTGCTGGGGGACCCAACTGCCAAAAACCAGGGGCGCCTGACCTTGAACCCCCTGGCCCACCTAGATGTAATGGGTACCCTGTTGCTGCTGGTAGCCGGGTTTGGCTGGGCTAAACCGGTACCAGTCAACCCTTTTTTCTTCCAGACAGACCGGCGCAAGGGGATGATGTACGTAGGTTTAGCTGGACCGTTGATGAACCTGGCCCTGGCTTATTTAGGGGCAGTTGTTTTGCATGCCTTTGTCAGGTTTGATTACGGAGGTTACTGGCTGATCAGTTTTGTGCAAGTATTTGTATTCTTTAATGTTATCCTGGCCGTTTTTAATTTAATACCGATCCCTCCCCTGGACGGCTCCCGGGTAC
>JAAYGJ010000198.1 GCA_012727745.1 Clostridia bacterium
GAAAGAAAGCTACGCGGGTTTGCTTCAGCCTACAGTGCTTTACAAGAGATGTTCACAGAAAGATATGGATGATTGTTCATCCACCAATGGTTACTCTACCTACTTACACAAAATTCTTGACGGTACCACTTCAAAACCTTTAAAATTGAAACAGTTATAATAATACATGTGTTTTTATCGGAGGAATAAAATGCTATTAAAAAACCTGCAGGACATCCGCGCAACTGTTTCCCGGATAGTTATCGGTAAAGAAGAAGTCCTAAATTTATTATTGGTTGGCCTGCTGTCGGAGGGTCATGTTTTGATCGAAGATATACCTGGAGTTGGTAAAACGCTGCTGGCCCGGACCCTGGCTGCTTCCCTCGCCTGTAAATTTCGCCGGGTCCAATTCACTCCTGACCTGATGCCCAGCGATATTACCGGCTTTTTTGTTTATGACCGCAAAAACGGTGATTTTTCTTTCCGACCCGGGCCGGTCATGACCAACATCCTGCTAGCTGACGAAATTAACCGTACTGTGCCGCGCACCCAGTCCAGCCTGCTGGAAGCAATGGAAGAACTCCAGGTCACCGTAGACGGCCAAACTTTCCCTTTGCCGCGGCCCTTTCTGGTAATGGCCACCCAGAATCCAATAGAGTTAGAAGGAACCTTCCCCCTACCTGAAGCTCAGTTAGACCGGTTTCTACTAAAAATAAAGATGGGATATCCCACAGCGGAAGAAGAAGAACGTATTTTGCTGACCCACGGGAATGAAGACCCCCTTTCTACCCTACAACCGGTAGCCGGCAGCAAAGATGTACTGGCCTGGCAACAAAAATGCCGCCAGGTAACCGTCCAGCCGCCGGTGCGTCAGTATATTATCTCCCTGGTAGGAGCTACCCGCTGCCACCCAGCCATACGTTTGGGAGCCAGTCCCCGGGCCTCCCTGGCCCTGTACCGCGCTGCTCAGGCTATGGCCGCCCTGCAGGGTAGGGATTATGTCATCCCTGACGACGTTAAACGCCTGGCTACCCCTGTCCTTGGTCACCGGCTCCTCCTGCGCCGGGAAGACCGTTTGCGCGGTCTTACAGCTGATACCGTACTGGATGAAATCCTGCAGACAACAGCGGTCCCGGTAGATGAGGGGAACAATGATGGTAAATGAAGCGGACAACGATACCCAAATAACCTCAATCTTTACTTTAGGCTTAATCAGGATAATGGCTCTGGTACTAATGGTAATTCTGTTGCGCTACAATATGCAACTGCCTGCAGCGTTGACCTTATTTATTCTGCTGGTTACTGAGGGCAGCAGATGGTGGAGTCGAGCCGGCAGACGCAACTTGCAGCTTGAACTCAGCCTTAACCCCGTACGGCTCTTTCCTGGCGAAAAAACAAAGTTAACTGTCAAAATAACCAATAAAAAAATTCTGCCCGTTTTCCTTAGTTGTTCACAAAGTATAAATCAGGAGTTAGAAATACTGGGCCAGGAGAAAGCAGCCCGGGATTTGCCTGGAGACATTTCCTGGACAGGCGTATTATGGGGGCACTCTTCTTTTACCACTACCAGGACTTTACAGGCCCGTAAACGCGGTTATTATCGTCTCCCCCCTATCCTGGTCTACTCCCGGGATGCTATGGGTCTGTATTCACACCAGGTTTATCTGGACAGCAACAACTGGTTAGTAGTCTATCCCCGCCTGGTGCCCCTGCCGGAACTGGAGCTTGCCCCTGCCAACCTGATCGGCGACAGGAGCGTGCGGCGCCAGATCCTGCCTGACCCTATCAGGGTGGTAGGACTGCGTGACTATACGCCCGATATGCCCGCCCGCCTGATTAACTGGCAAGCCAGTGCGCATCATGACCAGCTGTTGGCCAGGATACTGGAACCGTCTTCAGAACTTATGCTTTGCCTGGCGGTAGATGTAGAAGCTTTTACCCGGGATGCCGACCAGAAGGAAGCTTTTGAAGCTACCCTCTCCCTGGCCGCTTCCCTGGCCTGCTGGGCGGACAGCCAGGGGGTACCCTGTGGGCTGCTGGCAAACGCCAGCCAGGTCGAGGCACCTGGCCCGGTAAACATTCCCGTAACCAGAGGCCCTGGACAAACACCTCTGATACTGGAAAGCCTGGCCAGGCTTGAGTTAAACCCCTTGCTTCCACTGCCCCAGCTGCTCAAGCCCGAGTATACGCACCTGCCCTGGGGTACTACTTTAATTGTTCTCGGCAACACCAGCATAGAAGCCCCGCCCGGGGTGCGCCAGGTTATTTTCTACCATTATGGGGACAAGCCTGTTCCGCTTGATCCAGATCAAACTGGCGACAACCGTTTGCCTGACCGCGAGGGGATAGGCCTATGACCTTTAGCAGAATCATAATTGTTCTGGCTTCGCTTTTAGCTGAGCTTTGCTGTATCTACCCCCTATATTTCTTGCTGGCTACCGGTTCCGGCGCGCTGCCAATAATTACGCCCTGGTGGTTTTTAGCCCTAGCAGGCGTCGTAGCAGTAAGCAACTTGTTACTGAGCACCGGTCGCCTGCGCCTACTGACAGTAGTGCTGTTCAACCTGTTTCTGGTGGTAATTTCCTCTAGCTGGTTGATACAGCAGAATTTTTTCCCTACCAGCTCCTTTTTTACCCTGTCTTGGGTTACAAAATTTTTTGCTGACAACAACGGCTTTTTTAATCTGTACCGTAACTGGCTGCTGCTGGTATTTATTTTCTGGGTTTATTACCGGGCGGTGCTGCTGGCCCGCAAAGTCCCAGCTTTCAACGAAGCTATTTCCCGTCTCGACATCAGCCTGGGAACCCTGTTTGTCCTCTTGCTGGCCAGCACACTGACTGGAATCCACCTTCCCGGCGCCCTAATCTGGCTGCTAGTTTTGCTATTAAGCAATGCTGTAGCTATTGCCTCAACCCAGAGCGGTAAACGGCTGCCAAGACAGTCTACCTGGGTAGGGCCAGGCTTCCTGGCTGTTTTACTACTGCCGGGCGTTCTGGCTGTCACCATTTTCTTTCCCCAACTGGCTACCCTGGGGGAAATGACTTACACTGCCAGTTTGCCGCTAGTGCAATGGCTGGGCAGCATCTTGCTCAAGATATTTTTGTGGCTGCTAAGACATAGCCACATGGTACCGGCAAAAGAACTAGCCCCCTCAACCACACCCGCCCAGCCTGAACCGGAAATTAACCCTGAAGCTACTCTGCCTGCCTGGTTAGCCGCTTTGCTGGAAAAACTGGGCTCGCTGGCAGTGTTGCTTTTTTTACTGGCAGTAGCGGCTGTCGTCTTCTACCTTCTTTACTGCCTGATCTGCTGGCTGTGGCGCTACCAGGAACCCGCCGCTGACACCCCTGACAGCAAAAGGTTGTTTGCCTGGTGGCATTCCTTCCTGCTCCGGCTCAGTAGCTGGCTAAGCGCACTCAAGCTTGCTATCCTGCCGTGGTTAAATATTAACCAGGGGCCGGTTGCCTCCTACCAGGCGCTGCTACGTTGGGGTAGACGGCAGAGGCATCCGCGCCTTAAGCATGAAACTCCTTACGAGTACCTGCAACGCTTGACCCAGCATTTTCCGGAAAATCAGGCCGATCTCTCCCTTATTACCGAACAATACGTATTCTACCGTTATAGCGGCAAACCGTTAGCGGATCCCTTTGCCGAAAACAAACTGCAGGCTGCGCTGCGCCGTTTGGGCCTGGCACTGCCCCGCCGCACCGCCATATCCTTAAAAAACTTAATTCTTACCCTTATATCCCGCTTGAAGAAGCAAAATAATTAAACTTAACCTTTTGTATTGGGTAGCACTTATTCTATGCCTATGCTACATACCTTATATGACCCTGATATCCTGACCACTGTCAAGAAAATAAAGATAAGCCTCTTTGACAGGTCGGTTGAAAATTGTCGCCACCGCGCGGCTGTAGTAAAGCAGCTGTTCCTGGTAGGCTGCCAGAGGGTCAGCAGGCAGCCTGCCAGTTTTAAAATCGAGCAGCAGGAAACCTTCTTCTTCCTCCAGCAGGCAGTCTATAATACCCTGCACCAGGATTAACTCCTCGTCTCCAATCTCCCCGGGCAGGCTGGAGTAAAGCTCCCTTGCCGGTATAGCTAAGGAAAAAGGCAATTCACGCTGAACTTTTTCCGGCCTGGCCAGCAGGCGCTGCCCTAAAGGCGAATTAAAAAACATAACAATAGCGTCCACATCTACTGCTTCTGCCTGTGCTGCAGTTAAGATTTCCCGCTGAACCATTTGTTGCAATAACTGTTCTAAATTATTCCGGTCAACAGCCTGTTTTAAATCCAGATGCTGTAATACTAAGTGGGTAATCGTACCTCGTTCGGCAGCAGTTAAACCTTGCTGTTCCTGCATAAATAGGGGACGGCGGCTGATACCACTATACCCCGGGGCAACAGGGGTGTCGTTTTCATTAAAGACATCAAAGCGGCGCTTTAAATCAGTCACCGTCAGTTTCACCGGCAAAGAGGCCAGTTGCTGCCGCGGGTAAACCCAGCTCAAGCGCCTGCTTACTTCTTGGCGCCAATAGTGCCGATCCCGGGCAGTGCCAGCAATATCGCTATTCTCTGCCCGGATCCGAATAATTTCTGTAGCAAGCGGCTTATCTCTGTAAAATGCTTCCTCACTTGGCAGGGGCTCCGGCAGCAGCGTTCCGGCTTCTGCCTCTCCGCGTATTTCTCTTGTCTGTTCAAATAGTGAAGATGGGGTTTTTACAACTCGCACCTGCCAGCAAGAAGTATCGTCCAATAAATGTCCTGTCTCTACTCCGGCCAGCTCCCTAATCGCTGCTCCTTGAGGGTGACGGGCTAAAGCCAGGCACAGCCAGTCAAGCATACTCCGCCCCCGGGCCAGCAGCACAGGCGCTAATTGCTGGTCGCTGGCAGGCAAACCGGCGCACCAGCGTTCTGCCTGGCGCGGCAAATCAGCAGCTGAACCTACCAGAATAAGTTTTTCCCGCGCCCTGGTCAGGGCTACATAGAGCACCCGAACTTCTTCACTCAGAGCTTCCAGGCGCAAGCGGTGGGAAATAGCCAGATAAGGCAAGGTGGGATATTTAATACCTGCATTTGTATCCATATACAGCGGCCCCAGCCCCAGCTTGCCATGCAATAGATTATCTGCGGACAAATCCTGCAGGTTAAACTCCTTGCCCAGATCGGCTATGATAACCACCGGGAACTCCAGGCCTTTTGCTTTATGGATACTCATAATGCGCACTACGTTCTCATTTTCCCCCAGCGCCCGGGCTGCGCCCAGCTCCCCTTGCTGCTGCAGGCGATCGATAAAATTAAGGAAACGGAAGAGCCCATGCCGAGTAAAGCTTTCAAACTGCCGGGCCCGATCCAGGAGGACGCGCAAATTAGCCTGACGCTGGCTGCCTCCCGGCAATCCACCTACAAACTCCAGATAACCCGTTTCCCGGTACAATTGCCAGATAACATCTCCCAGGGGATTACGCCGGGCGATAGTCCGCCACCTGTCCAGTTTGGCTAAAAACTCCTGCAGCTTGCCTGCCAGTCGTTCTTCAACCCTTGCCTCAGGCCGACCGTCTCCGCCCTGGCCAGCGGCCGCCTTAACCGCAGTAAAAAAATCTTTTCCCGGAGCAACCAGGCGGATAGCGCTCAGTTCCTCAGCGCTCAGGCCTACCAGCGGCGAGCGGAGCACCGCCGCCAGAGGTATATCCTGCCGCGGGTTATCAATTATCCTCAGCAAAGAGAGCATGGTTTCCACTTCGATGGCGTTAAAATAGCCGCTGCTTAAATCGGCATAAGCCGGAATATCATGCTGCTTTAGTGCCTCCAGAAAAACCGGCGCCCGGTCACTGGTAGCCCTTAATAAGATTACAATATCGCGGTAGGCAATATCCCGGTACTCCTTGCTTTCGTTATCCCAGATCTGGTACAGGGGCCCGGGCCTGGCGGCAGTTCCCTCTACCAACTCCTTAATTTTGCCGGCCACCAGCAGCGCCTCCCGTTCCAGCACTGTCAGCTCTGCCAGGCTCTCCTGCGGGGTAGCCATCGCCTCTCCCGCTTCCTCCCCAGCCTCGTCCGTCTCTATTTCGTTGTCTGCCTCTTCTCCCTCCGGTAGCTGTTTTTCCAGGAGGTAAAACTCTACTGCCTCGTCTACAGCCTGCTCATGGTGCGGATAATCAGCCCTGGCTACCAGGGCAGCGTCAGCATCATATTCCAGCTCCCCCACCAACCGGGAAAATATCTGGCTGAAGATAAAGTTTACTCCATTTACTACTCCCGGCCGGCTGCGAAAATTGGCTGCCAGGAGAATGCGGCGGCACTTTGCTCCTGCAGTTTCAGAATAACGGTGGTACTTATCCAAAAAAAGTTCCGGGTTAGCCATGCGGAAACGATAGATACTCTGTTTGACATCCCCTACCATAAAAAGATTGGGAGACTCCTCACGGGCAATAAGAGTCAAAATGGCGTCCTGGATGCTGTTAATGTCCTGGTATTCATCGACCAGTATTTCAGCAAAACGCTGGCGTAATTCCCTGGCAACCGCCGAAGGGCGTAATTCGCCCGGCCCGGCCTCTGTATCCAGCAACACCTGCAAACACAGGTGCTCCAGGTCGCTAAAGTCCACCAGGTTACGGCGGCGTTTCGCCTCATCGAAGGCCTTTGCGTAATGGTGTACCAACTTTGCCAGGGCTGCCGCCGACTCCCAGGCACGGACCAGCTCGGAGCGGACAGTTTCTTCAGCACGACAAAATTCTTCAACCAGGCGTTTAATAACCTTTTTAGCTTGATTGCGCAAAGCTATCGCCTTTTCTTTCAGATTGCCGTCAACACGATCACCGCGTACCGGTTTTAACCTGCCAAAACTAAAAGCAGTTAACCTCTGGTTAAGTTCTTTCCAGGTCAGGTTAGCCAGATCTGCCAGGATATTTTCTGCCCGGTCGATTTCTTCTTCCAGGCTATCCAGGTAAACAGCCGGGCCGCCAGGGCTGGCTGCCAGTTGGTGGGCCTGATGTAGGTAAAATATAGCCTCCTGAAGTTTCATAGCGATAGCTTCAAGCAGCAACGGGTACCAGGGTAAATCTTCCAGCTTGCTGCCGGGCTGGAACTGGTAGGCAGCCAGCGCCTTTTCCAGCCAGGTTTGCGGCCAGGGCAGACTGCAGCAAAAATCCCACACTTTGAGCACCTGATTTACCAGGTTAGTATCACCCTGGCCGCCAAGGCTGTCGGCCAGATTAGTAACGGGACCCTCCCCGGCCTCGGCGGCAAAGCACTCTTCAAGCACCTGCTCCATTACTTCCAGTTTGAGCAGGTCAACCTCAGCCGGGTCCATAACCCTAAAGCCCGGGTCAAGCTCGATCCGATAAAAATAAGTGCGCAATACCCACAGGCAAAAAGAATGGATAGTGCTGATATGAGCGTGGTTTAACAGCATCAACTGACGCCGTAAGTATTCATTTTCAGGTTGTCGGGCAACCGCCTCTTCAAGGGCAACGCCAATCCGCTGGCGCATCTCAGCAGCAGCAGCTTCCGTAAATGTCACTACTAGCAGGTTTTCCAGGCTTAAGGGGTCTTCCAGGTCTGTAAGCCGCCTGATTATTCGTTCGACCAAAACCGCAGTCTTTCCGGCTCCGGCGGCGGCCGCTACCAGCAGGTTAGAACGGCGGGCCTGGATAGCAGCCAGTTGTTCCCTGGTCCACTGGCGCCCTTGCCCTGCATTCGCCATTTTAGTCATCCTCCTTTTTCAAGGCTGCTGGCACTAGTTGCCAGAAATCCCCTTTAATTGCTTTCAGGTGACGGTAGGTCACACCGGGTATTTGCCGGTCAAAGCTGCAAACCGCCCGGTAAGGACAAAAATTGCAGCCCGTATCCCTGCCCCGGTAATAGGGGCTGATCTGAACCCGGCCACTTAAGATACTACGGGCCAGGTCAGCAGCCCGTTGCTGCGCCAGGTTTAATAAAGCCTGCATTTGCTGGCGGTTAACAGCCGGCGCATTTTTACGTAAACTGCCGTCTTTATTTAGCTGTACCGGCAGCAAATCCGGTTCGGAAATAACCTCTGCATCCATGAGTTTAATAATCTCCGGTTCTGCCAGCAATAAGCCCCGCATCTTTAACTCGCGGCGGCGGCGCTTTTCTATTTCAGTAGCGTCTGTTAGCGGTTCTTTTTGCCGCAAGTAAGGATTGCGTACGGCAAAGTACAGGAGGCCCGCCGGTTCGGCACTGGTACCCAGCAAAGCCGGGGCTGCAGATAGGGCCGCCAGCAGGTAGAGAGGTAACTGCAGGGACAGGCCGTAGTAAATATCCTCCAGTTTAAGGTCCAGCGGGCTGCTTTTATAATCTATAACCCGCAAGTATTTTTTGCCCTGATATTCGGCAACATCAATGCGGTCTACCTGTCCTTCCAGGAAAAGCTGACCCTTGCTGCCCGCCGCCAGCACAAGTGCCGGTAGCTGCCCCTGTTGCCCAAAACGAGCTTCTACTGCCAGGGGACGAAACTGGCCCCGGCGGGCATGTTCGCTTAAAGCCGCTATGGCCCGCTGCAGGGTTTGCTCCAATTTGCGCAACAGGTAAGCGTAGCGGGCACTGCTGCTAAATATTTCGTGCTGCAGGCTCGGTGCCAGGTCAGAAACGACCCGCTTAATAATAGCAGATGCTTCATCAGCATCAATGTCACCCCAGTCAGTGCCACTGCTTCTTAACTCCTCAACAAACAGTTTCAGCGCCGCATGGTAAAACTGCCCCATACTAGCCGCATCTACCTGGTAAAGGCGGCGTTCCTTTAGCCTGAGACCATAAGCCAGGAAAAAACGAAAAGGACAGCGGGCGTAGGTTTCCAACTGGGAGATGCTACAGCGCAACGGCTGCGGGTATAGCCTGGCTACACTGTCAGGCGCCAGAGGTTCAACCTGGTTGCGGTAGTGAATACCCCCGAGATAAGCCAACCACCTTTCTCGTTCCCGGTCATTACACAGCCAGGTCAAAACCTCCTGCCATAGAGGTGATAAGGGCCTGCCCCTGCCTAAAATCCCTGCCAGCCAGCCGGCTGCCTGACGCGGTGTAGCTAAAAACTGCAGGTCAGCCTCACTCCCTGGTAATTCCAGGCCGACACTCTCCTCCTGAAGCTGGGGCAACAATTGCCGCAGGCGCCGGATAAGGGGTGAAGGCGCCAGAGCTTTGCCTTCAGAGTCAGCCAGGGGGTAACTTAGCCACAAAAATCGCCGCGAGCGGGTCAAAGCCAGGTAAGCAAGAAACTCCTCGTGAAAAAGCTGCACCGAACCCTGAGGGGCCAGTTCCACTCCAGCAGCCTGCAGTTCTTCTCTCTCCCGGTCGTTAAAGGTAGCATCTTCAGGCAACCTGGCCGGCAGCAAACCCTCCCCCACTCCCAGGAGTAGGGCTGCCTCCAGTTCCGGCTGGCGGGAGCGATCTAGGCTGCCAACAACCACCTGGTCGAGAGCCGGCGGGATTAAACGTAACTTCAAGCTGTCCAGCCCACTATCTAGGACAGCGTAGTATTCTGCCGGCTCTATAGGAGCGTCCTCCAGAGCAGCTACCAGTTCATCCAGAAGTTCTATTAAGCCATCCCAGACCTGCTCATGCTCCTGGGCTGCATCCAGGTCCCCGGTTGCTGTAGCCTGGCGGCGCCATTCCTCCAGCTGCTGGGGCACCTCAAGCTGCAACAGCAATTCAAACAGGGCCGCAGAAAGCCGGCGAGCGGTCAGGGGCTGCCCGTTCTTAACCGAGCGGTAAAAAGCAAGGAGGTGCCGGCTGGCCTGTTGGCGGATAGTATTAATAATTTCTAATTCTTCATCGCTGGTCTCCGGATCCAGATCTTCCTCCAGGGAATAACGGCTTTTATACCGCCAGGGCTCAGGCTCCAGCCACTGACGACCGCGGATGCCGTGGGCCAGGACATAATTCTC
>JAAYGJ010000199.1 GCA_012727745.1 Clostridia bacterium
ATGCCGTCGCCGCAGCAGGCCTCACAGCGGCCCCCTTTGACGTTAAAGCTAAAGCGTCCCGGCTTGTAGCCCCTGGCCCTGGCTTCCGGCGTAGCTGCGAAGAGAGCCCGGATATCATCAAAAACCCCGGTATAGGTAGCCGGGTTGGAACGGGGAGTACGGCCGATAGGCGACTGGCTTACCTCAACAACCTTATCCAGGTGTTCAATGCCGCTAATCTCGGTAAACGCTCCCGGGTTGGTGCGGGCGCCGTTAAGGCGCTGCGCCAGGGCCCGGTAGAGAATTTCGTTAACCAGAGTACTCTTGCCCGAACCGGAAACGCCGGTAACGCCGATAAATAAACCCAGAGGAAACTTCACATCAATGTTTTTCAGGTTGTGCTCGCGGGCGCCTTTGATTATTAAATACTTGCCGTTAGGCCTGCGCCTGGCTTTTGGCACTGGCACCCGACGCCGCCCGCTTAAATACTGGCCGGTCAGAGAAGTTTCACTGGCCATAACCTCTGCTACCGTACCGGCAGCCACTACCCGGCCGCCCTGTTCTCCCGCCCCAGGGCCAATATCGAGAATGTAGTCTGCCGCCCGCATGGTGTCTTCGTCATGTTCTACCACAATAACCGTATTACCCAGGTCCCGTAGGCGTTTCAAGGTAGCAATCAGCCGGGCGTTATCCCGCTGGTGCAGGCCAATACTAGGTTCGTCGAGGATGTAAAGCACTCCCATCAGCTGGGAACCTATCTGGGTAGCCAGGCGGATCCGCTGGGCCTCACCGCCGGAAAGGGTGGCAGCCTTCCGGTCCAGGGTCAGGTATTCCAGGCCCACATCCAGTAAAAACTGCAGGCGCGCCCTTAGCTCTTTTAGTATTTGCCTGGCAATTATCTGCTCCCGCTCGCTAAGCTGAAGCTGTGCCAAAAAATCCATCACAGTGCGCACATTCAGGGCCGTCAACTGGCTGATGTTCAAGCCCCCCACCTGCACCGCCAGGGCTTCCGGCCGCAAACGAGCACCGCCGCAGGCCGGGCAGTCCTGCTGGCTCATATATTTTTCAATCTCAGCCCTTGCCCATTCTGACTGGGTCTCCTGGTAACGACGTTCCAGGTTGGGAATAACCCCTTCAAAAGGGGCCTCATAGCTGCGCCGGTCGCCAAAACGGTTGATGTAGCGAAACCTGAGGCGTTCCCTTTTCGATCCATATAAAATAATCTGCAGGTGTACAGGCTCCAGTTCCCTAACCGGGGTATCCATACTGAAGCCGTAATGATCGCTTACGCACTCCAGCATCTGGTAATAGATACTGTTATTATTGCGACTCCAGGGTTCAATAGCCCCTTCCCGCAAGCTGCGGCTTTTATCACGGATAACCAGGTCCGGATCTACTTTAAGCGAAATGCCCAGGCCAGAACAGGCCGGGCAGGCGCCCAGAGGATTATTAAAGGAAAAGAGCCGCGGCGTTATCTCTGGCAGGCTGATACCGCATTCAATACAGGCAAACTTCTCGCTTAAAAGCAATTCCTCCTGGCCGACGATATCAACCAGCACCACCCCTTCGGCCAGCTTTAAGGCTGTTTCTAGCGATTCAGCCAGGCGTTCGGCCACCCCGGGACGGTTAATGATTCTGTCAACAACTACTTCGATAGTGTGTTTCTTGTTTTTGTCCAGTTTTATCTCTTCACTCGTTTCCCGCAGTTCACCGTCCACCCGCACCCGGACATAACCCTGCTTGCGAATCTCCTCTAAAACGCTGCGATATTCCCCTTTGCGCCCCCTGACAACCGGTGCCATTATCTGCATTCGGGCACCTTCAGGGTAGGTGAGCAGGCGGTCCACCATCTGGGATACGGTCTGGGGCACAATTGGGCGGCCACAGCGGGGGCAGTGTGCCCTGCCAATGTGAGCATAGAGCAAGCGCAGGTAGTCATAAATCTCTGTCACCGTACCTACAGTAGAACGGGGATTGTGACTGGCTGTCTTCTGGTCAATAGAAATGGCCGGGGACAAGCCTTCGATTACATCCACATCAGGTTTGTCCATCTGCCCCAGAAACTGCCGTGCATAGGAAGATAAAGATTCTACATAACGGCGCTGGCCCTCGGCATAAATGGTATCAAATGCCAGGGATGATTTGCCCGATCCTGACAGGCCGGTAATGACTACCAGCTGGTCCCGGGGTATGCTAACGTCAATATTTTTTAGGTTATGGACCCTGGCCCCTTTAATAACAATTTTATCTCTAGTCATCATTAAACTCCCCTGAAAATAGATATGAGCGTTTCATACCCCTTTCGGTCAGTATTATACCATATAAGATTCTGGCGGCATACCCGGGCAGGTGTTGTAGCCCTGCCGGGCGCCGCCAGTTAAGGTTTCCAATATGGTTAAGCAACAGGCGGCATTAACCGGCCTGCTGCTTTAATTCCAGGATAGCATCCCGGAGCTCCGCTGCCCGCTCAAATTCCAGCTGCTTGGCTGCCGCCCGCATCTCTTTTTCCAGCTGGCTGATCAGTGATTTTAGCTCCTTCTTGCTAAATTTGCGCCGTTTCTTTTCCCCGGCGCTATACCGGGCCGTACTTTCAGCCACCTGAGTAGCTTCAATGATATCCCGGACCGGTTTGCTAACAGTGCGCGGGGTAAGGTTGTGACGGCGGTTATAATCCATCTGAATTTGGCGACGGCGGTTGGTTTCAGTTATGGCCCGCCGCATGGAATCGGTAATGGTGACGGCGTACATAATAACTTTGCCTTCCGCATTCCGCGCAGCCCGGCCAATCGTCTGGATCAGGGAACGCTCGGAACGCAAAAAACCTTCTTTATCCGCATCGAGAATAGCCACCAGAGATACCTCAGGCAGGTCCAGTCCTTCCCGCAGCAGATTGATGCCTACCAGCACATCAAAAACACCCAGGCGCAGGTCACGCACAATCTCCATCCGCTCAATCGCATTAATATCCGAGTGCATATAGCGTACCTTAATGCCTGTTTCCGCCAGGTAATCGGTCAAGTCTTCCGCCATGCGTTTGGTTAGAGTGGTAACCAGCACCCGTTGTTTTTTCTCTACCCTCCGGTTAATCTCTGCCAACAGGTCGTCGATCTGCCCTTTGACCGCCCTTACCAGGACTTCAGGGTCTACCAGCCCGGTAGGACGGATAATTTGCTCCACAACCTGACTTGAATGTTGCAGTTCATAATCACCCGGCGTTGCCGAAGTATAAATCACCTGCCCCGTACGCTCACTAAACTCCGCAAAGGTAAGGGGTCGGTTGTCCAAAGCCGAAGGCAGGCGAAAACCGTACTCCACCAGAGTCTTTTTGCGCGAATGGTCCCCCTCGTACATGCCGCCGATCTGGGGTACAGTAATATGAGATTCATCAATAACCAGCAGAAAATCCTTGGGGAAATAATCCAACAGCGTATAAGGAGGTTCTCCAGGAGCCCTGCCGGTCACATGGCGGGTATAATTCTCTATGCCCTTGCAAAA
>JAAYGJ010000200.1 GCA_012727745.1 Clostridia bacterium
GGGCCAGGGCTTTCATAGCCCGGGATATGAGAGCTATTTCTTGCTGGCGGTTATCAACACGGCGGTGTGCCTGCATCAACTGCAGGTAGTCAACAACAACCAGCGCCAGCCCCCTTTCCATCTGTAAACGTCTGGCCTTGGCTCTGACTTCCAGGGCCGAAATTGCCGGGGTGTCATCGATATAAATGGGCGCTTCTCCTAAAATGCCGGCTGCATTTACCAGCCGCGCCCAGTCATCTTCGCTTAAATAACCGGTACGCAAGCGGTGCTGGTCCACCATTGCTTCTGCTGCCAGCATCCGCTGCACCACCTGCTCCCGAGACATCTCCAGGCTAAAAATTGCTACCGGCAGCTTTTGCTTGACAGCTACCTGCTGAGCAATATTCAGACAAAAAGACGTTTTACCCATGCCCGGGCGGGCAGCGCAAATTACCAGGTCAGACGGTTGTAGGCCGGAAAGGAAGCGGTCCAGGTCATTGAAAGTAGGAACGCCGGTTACTTCTCCCTTATGAGCCTGTAAATGCTCCAGTTGCTCGAAAGTCTGCAGCAACACTTCTTTAATTGCCACAAAACCGTTGTGACTGCGCCCGCTGGATACTTCAAAAATTAACCTTTCAGCTTCATCCAGAACCTGGTCAACCTCTGCTGTTTCTGCCATTGCCATTTCTGTTATGCGGGCGGCCGCCTGTACCAGCGCCCTTAAGGTTGCTTTCCGGGCTACCAGGCGGGCATAATAGGCAGCGTTAGCCACACTGGGAACATCCCCGGTCAGGGAAGTAAGATAAGCTGCCCCACCGACAAGCTCCAGTTCTCCCCGCCGCCGCAGCTCCTCAGTTACGGTGAGCAGATCAACAGCCTCACGGCGTTCGTTCAGGTCCAGG
Source organism: Clostridia bacterium (assembly GCA_012727745.1). Lineage (GTDB taxonomy): Bacteria > Bacillota > DSM-521 > Neomoorellales > Neomoorellaceae > JAAYGJ01. The sequence continues at coordinate 882 of JAAYGJ010000200.1, forward strand.
ATAGCACGGAAAATTAAGCGGTGAGCTTCACGGTAAAAGTCTTCCTGCTTGAGGATTTCCAGGGCTGCTAGCAGCGCCTCCCGATCCAGCATAATGGCCCCTAATACCGAACGTTCAGCCTCAAGGCTCTGGGGTGGTACTTTTTCTTGATAATCTTCCATTGAGTTTAAGCACCTGCCCGTGAAGATTGGCGGCGCCGGCGCTTAACGGGAACTAACAGTTGCTCCAGGGCCTCAGCAACTGTAGCTACCGGTTTTACCTTGATGCCTTTAAGGTCCGATGGCAGCTCGGCTGCATTTTCGGCTGGTATTAATACCAGCTTCATGCCCGCTTGCTTGGCGCCATAAACTTTTTCCAGGATGCCGCCAACCGGTTTTACTTTACCTTGAATGGAGATTTCACCGGTCAAAGCTACATCCTGGCGTACTGCCCTTCCCTGAACGGCGCTGATAATTGCTACTGCCACCGCCAGGCCGGCCGAAGGTCCGTCAACATTGCCACCGCCGATAATATTGACGTGAACGTCATAGTTGGCCAAATCCTCGCCTGTAAGCAAACGAAAAACTGCTGCCGCATTAAACACCGAATCGCGGGCCATACTGCCAGCAGTATCATTAAAACGGATAATGCCTTTGCCCTGCTCCCGGGCCGGGAAGGCCATTGCCTCGATTTCCAGTATCGAACCGATAAAACCTGCTACTGCCAGGCCCAGGACACGGCCAACCTCCACCTTATCGCTGGCTCGTACAGTAATGCTGGGTATCAGGCGGGCACTCTGGATTACCTGCAGCACCGTATCTACAGTTATCAGCCGACTGGGGCGCCCCCTTTTGCGCTGCTGTTTATAAAGGCTGAGACCATATGCTTCCGCCAGTATACTAATGGCCCGACGTCCTTCAATGGTATACTCGGAAATCAATTCAGGCACAGCCGGCTCTAATCTAACTCCTAAACGTCCGGCTGCCTGCTTAATGATGGTCTGGATATCCTCGGGAGTCAGGGGGTCAAAAAAGACCTCCGCGCAGCGGGAACGCAGTGCCGGGCTCAATTCCGCCGGCTCACGGGTGGTAGCCCCGATAAGGACAAAATCAGCCGGGGCACCCTCAGTGAATAGTTTTTTAATATACTGGGGTACGTTTTCGTCGTCAGGATCATAATAGGAAGAATCAAATTCGACCCGTTTGTCCTCCAGAACTTTCAGCAGTTTGTTCAGCAGTAAAGGATCCATCTCCCCAATCTCGTCAATGAAAAGAATCCCGCAATGAGCTTCAGTCACCAGACCGAGTTTAGGCTCAGGGATGCCAACTTCAGCCAGATCTCGCCTGGCTCCCTGGTAAATTGGATCATGTACTGAGCCCAATAATGGGTTGGTAACTTCACGGGGGTCCCATCGTAAAGTTGTGCCATCCACTTCCACAAAAGGTGCCTGGGCATTAAAAACCGAACTCTTGATTTTCTTGGCTTCTTCCAGAGCCAGGCGGGCTACTGTCGTTTTCCCCACTCCCGGAGGCCCGTATATTATCATATGCTGGGGAAATGGCGAAACCAGCTTGGCCAGCACTGCCTGGATGGCTTTTTCCTGGCCGACTATTTCCCCTAAATGCTGCGGACGCAAAGCTTCCAGGGCTGTACGGGAAAGGTTTTGCTGGGTCATCTTTTCCAGAATAGCCAGTTTTTTTAGGGTATGGGCGTTTTCCGGGCCGCTAGTTTCATTTAAAACCTGACGCCGAATATCCTGGATATATTCTTCATGGCGTTCCTGCATCCTTTCTGCAATACGCTGTTCCAATCTATCCTCAACGGTCCGCCGGGCTATATATTCAGCTAACTCTTCCTGGATTGCCGTCAAGATCTCAGGTATCATAGCTTTATCTGGCAAATCTGCCAAGGTCGGATCCTCAAAGACCAACTTTTGCAAGGCCAGGACCCTTTCTTCCAGCTTCTCCGAACGCATCAGATCCAGGGCTTCCAGCTTACTGGCTCTTAGTACCACCTTATCGGTGCCGTAAATATTACACAGTATTTCATACAAAGCTGCTACCTGATTCGCAAGTAAATCAGGGCCTGCGTGTAAAGCAAGCAAATTGTTGCTCCCGGAGCTTACTGCGGAAGCCTTGTCTTTAGTCATACTTTTAACTCCCCTCCGGCACTACCTGCACCTGCAAACCGATCTGGACTTCCGGGTGCAGTTTTATATTTACTTCATAATTTCCCAGGGCCTTAATCGGTTCTTTTAATTCTATTTTACGTCTTTCTACTTCGATCTGAAAAGTATCTTTAATTGACTGCGCTAGTTCTTTATTGGTAACTGAACCAAATAATTTTCCCTTCTCGCCGGCACGAGTAGCAACCTTTAGCACAGCTCCTTCCAAACGTTTGGCAATCCGCCTAGCTTCTTCCAATTCGTGTTTTTTCTTGTTGTCTAGCTGTTGCTTTTGCTGTTTCAGCTCTTTCATACGGCCACTGGTAGCCTCGACAGCCAGGCCCCGGGGTATTAAATAATTGCGAGCATAACCTTCGGCTACTTCTATTACAGTCCCCTTCTCGCCCAGCTTGGGCACGTCAACCTTCAATATTACACGCATAATAGCTCACTCTCCTTTGCTTTCGGGCATCTCCAGACGCCGCCGACAAATCAAAAATGGGTCAAAAATA
>JAAYGJ010000016.1 GCA_012727745.1 Clostridia bacterium
ATGGTAACACGCGTAATCCTGACGGGACGATGAATACCAAAACAAAGCTTGTAGTTGGTGCCGTAAGTTTTTTGCTAATTATGACTTTAATCGCTGTCGGACTACTCGTCTATTACAGCAGTAAACCAGCGCAATTCTTAATAACTACTGAGCATCTCGAAATCAAAGGTCTTTACGGTGAAAAAATATACTTTGACAACATTAATGAAATAACATTAGCAGAGAGTTTACCGGAAATAATATCCAGAACAAATGGCGCAGCCCTTGGCAATAAGATGAAAGGGTACTTCAGGTTAGCCGAAATTGGGAAGGCCAAGCTATTTGTTAATCTTGCCAGCTCCCCGTTTGTTTTTATTCACAGGGAAACAAAACCAGTTGTTATAATTAACTGTGATACTGAGAGTGAGACAAAAGAATTATTTGCTGCTTTACTAGCTGAGTGGCAAAAGAAACAGGAATGAATAAGGCCTGTTCATGTAAAGGACTGAGGTTCCGGCTAGGGCTACTTTTTACAGAATTTTGAAATAAGTTTGAGACATAAGATGAATAACAGTAGTAATCCCTTTAACATTTTCCGGGCTTGTTCCTGCGTATAAATAAAGGAGAGGAGCTGGGGGGTGAAAGGGATGCAGGTTAGAATTGGTAGCAGCCGCGGTAAAAAAAGCGGTAAAAAAGCAAACCAAAAGCCTCTGATTCGTCCTCTACAGCGTGACCGGAGTGACCTGGAAAAAGGATTAAATCATAAACAGCAGATTAGCGCTATAATGGCTGAGCTGGATAAAATGATAGGTTTAGAGAGTGTAAAGGCTTTAATCAAAGAATTAAAGGCTTTTGTTGAGATCCAACGCCGGCGGGAACGGGAGGGTTTAACTAATGAAGCCAATGTATTGCACATGATCTTCAAGGGTAATCCCGGCACCGGTAAGAGTACTGTTGCCCGGGTGATGGGCAGGCTGTTTAAAGAAATGGGAGTATTATCCCAGGGACATATGATCGAGGTGGAACGGGCTGACCTGGTCGGTGAATATATTGGCCATACGGCTCATAAAGCCCGGGAACAGGTTAAAAAGGCTTACGGTGGCATTCTTTTTATTGATGAGGCCTACTCTCTGGCCCGGGGTGGGGAAAAGGATTTTGGCCGGGAAGCCATTGATGTGCTGGTAAAAGGCATGGAGGACTACCGTTACAACTTTATTCTAATTCTGGCAGGTTACAAGGACGAAATGGATTATTTTTTAGAAACGAACCCCGGCCTGCGTTCCCGTTTTCCCATTCAGATCGAGTTTCCTGATTACAATGTGCCGGAGTTGGTTGCGATTGCAAAACTAATGTTAAGCGAAAGGCAATACAGTCTTACCCCTGCGGCTGTTGCGGAGCTGGAAAAAATATTACGCCGGGAGGTTATTTTAGGCCATCGATATAACGGCAATGCCCGCCTAGTAAGAAATATCATAGAAAAAGCAATTCGCAGGCAGGCGGTAAGGCTGAATAAAGCACAAAACCTTACCCGGCACGATTTAATGATTATTGAAAAGGAGGACATCTTGCAATCTGCTAGGGTCACCGAGCCGGCGGGGGAGAGAAGTAACTTTCCTGCCGGACCACCAATCTGCTATAATAACTCCCGGTAGTATTTATCTATTGGGGGTTTAAAATGAATTGGACTGAGAGCATCAATAAATTTTTTGAGGTTGAGCCGTGGCTGGTAGAAAGGTTACATAAAGCCGAAACCGCAAGTCTGACTGCGTTAAAAGCAGCAGAAGATATTAGTGCTTACAATCATTTAAAAGTATTACACGCTTTTCAAAAACAGGGAGTAAATGAATACCATTTCCAGGATTCCACCGGCTATGGTTACAATGATCTGGGGCGTAGTACCCTGGAAAAAATATTTGCTGACTTGTTTGGGGGCGCGGCAGCTCTGGTACGCCCCCAGATTGTTTCCGGTACCCACGCCCTTACCATTGCGTTAAGTGCCCTTTTACATCCGGGAGACATTCTTTTATCGGCCTGTGGTCGCCCCTATGATACTTTGACAACTGTTATTGGGATTGGTCAGCGAGTACCGGGATGCTTGAGAGAGTGGGGGATAAGCTATGCTGAAGTAGGCTTAGATGCCCGGGGTCTACCGCAACTTGAACAAATACATGATACAGTAGCTTCCTTAAAACCCCGCGTCTGTCTAATTCAACGTTCCCGGGGCTATAGTTTGCGGCCCTCTTTGCAGGTAGAGCATATCGCCAGTATCGTTGAGACTATCAAGGATGCCAACCGGGATAGCGTTTGCCTGGTTGACAATTGTTATGGGGAACTGGTAGAGGAGAAGGAGCCTGGGGAGGTTGGGGCTGACCTGGTAGTAGGCTCGTTAATTAAAAACCCTGGTGGATGTCTGGCGCCAAGTGGGGGATATATAGTAGGGCGGGAAGATTTAATCGAACAGGTTGCTGCACGCCTCACTGCTCCCGGTTTAGGTGCAGAAATGGGTGCTTTTAAAGATAAACGGCTTTTTTACCAGGGATTATTCCAGGCACCCCTGGTGGTCAGGGAGGCGTTGAACGGGGCTATTGTTGCCTCTGCCTTTTTTCAAGATCTTGGTTTTAAGGTGGCGCCGTTACCCGACGAGCCCCGCGGCGACATTGTGCAGTGCATAAGCCTCAATAATAAAGAAGCCGTGCTGGCCTTTTGTCATGGGTTGCAAAAGGCTGGCACGGTCGAAGCAGCTGCTGTTCCTGAGCCGGCAATGTTGCCAGGTTACGAGGACCCGGTAATTATGGCTGGAGGAACGTTTATTCAAGGCTCTTCGATTGAATTAACTGTTGATGCTCCTTTAAGGCCGCCTTATCCTGTTTTTTTACAGGGGGGTCAAGCTTATCCTTATACCAGGCTGGCCTTGCTTGCGGTTGCCGGAGAGCTGGTTAAGCGAGGTTTACTTCAAGAGAAACGGCGGTAAAGGCTGACTACTTTACCCAGGATTTTTATTGACTGTACATAAATGGGTTCCATACTACTATTGGCCGGTACTAGCTTGATATGATCTTTTTCACGGTAGAAGTATTTTACCGTGGCCTCATCATCCAGCAAGGCTACGACTATATCACCATTTTCTGCGTCCTCCTGGGGGCGAACGATGAGATAATCATTTTCAAATATGCCTGCTTCGATCATACTGTTGCCTTTGACGTGTAGCATGAAAACATTTTCGCCGCCGATTAGCTCGGAGGGCAGAGGAAAAACGTCTTCGATGTTTTCAAGAGCCAGGATAGGCTGGCCGGCGGGGATTTTTCCCAGCAATGGCACTGACACAATTTTTTTGGGTGTCTCTACAGCAGGGGGATAGGGGGTTAGCAGTTCAATAGCCCGTGAACGGCTTGGCTTGCGCCGGATATACCCCTTGCTGGCCAATTTATTAAGATAAGCTTGGACAGTAGAGCTTGATTTTATGTTGGTAGCCTGGC
>JAAYGJ010000201.1 GCA_012727745.1 Clostridia bacterium
AGTGCAAATGCGTTCAGGCCAAATTCAAACGGAGTATTTGGTAGATATTAAGAAATTTGAACAGCTCCGGGGAAACGAATTTTCAGCCGCTAACGGTCTAATAATAGGCGCCTTAAGCACCCATCGTGATCTGGAATTATCTTCTATTATCAGAGAAAGATATACTGTTCTATATGATGGGGTCAGCCGGGTGGGTTCAGTACAAATACGCAACCGTGGTACCATTGGGGGTAACATATGCAACGCTTTGCCATCAGCAGATAGCCTGGCACCGTTACTGGCACTGGGGGCAAAAGTTGTTCTCCGTGGAGTATCTGGTGAACGGGAGATGGAGCTAAGGGATTTTTTAATTGGGCCAAGGAAAACAGCACTAAAAACAGGAGAGATTCTAACTCACATTATAGTACCGCCGGGAAATGAGTTATGTGGTGGCGCTTATATTAAATTTACTCGCCGCAAGGCAATGGACTTAGCATTGCTGGGAGTAGCGGTGTACCAGGAATACCGGAGTGATTTAGCAACCTGCAGTCGGATACGCATTGCCATGGCGACAGCAGCTCCTGTTCCGATGCGTGCTATAGAGGCAGAGAATTTTCTGATAGGGAAAAAACTGACTGATCCTGAAGTTTTGCAACAGGTGGGGGAGATAGCCTCCAAGGAAGCAAGACCGCGTACCAGCTGGCGTTCGACGGAAGAATACCGGCGACATTTGCTTAAGGTTTTAGTACCCAGGGCAATTAAATTGGCTCATGAACGGATGCTTTTTTCTCGACAGGATAATTAGTGGGAGGGGGTACGCAGGTAATGACGGAGAAAACAATAACTTTAACAGTAAACGGGGAACCTTTCACACTTAATGTTCCCGTCAATCGAACTTTACTTGAAGTAATTCGGGAAGATTTAGGCATGACAGGTACTAAAGAAGGCTGCGGAGACGGTAATTGCGGTGCTTGTACGGTACTCCTTGACGGGCAGCCTGTAAATTCGTGCCTTGTCCTGGCGGTTGAAGCTGAAGGCAAGGAAGTAATTACGGTTGAAGGGTTGGCCGGTGAAGACTGTCTGCATCCACTACAGCAGGCTTTTATTGACGAAGGGGCGGTTCAATGCGGTTTTTGTACGCCGGGTATGTTGTTGGCAGCTAAAGGCTTGCTAGATAATAATCCCTCGCCTACCGATTTCGAGATTAGACAGGCTATTGCGGGGAATTTATGCCGCTGCACCGGTTATACTCGCATCGTCAAAGCAATCAAAAAAGCGGCCAGTCTTCTTGCTCAACAATAACAAAAATTCAGTTGTTCAAAGGCGTTTATATGCCGGCTAATCAATCCTTTCCTGCGCAGCTTTGAGCAGCTTTACCGTATCGTATTTCTCTGCAAAAAACGGCTTCTGGCATCTGTCAGTCGCCGCCTTTTGTTTTTCAGGGGTTGTTGGTGCAGAAAACCCCGTTTTTGTTCACAAAACCTCTGCTTGTGTTGACAATGCAGAGCTATAGACCTAAGATGTTTTAGAGAGGATTAGATAGATTTCCCACCTCTAACTTCTCACCTCCCACATCTACTTAAAAAAGGAGGATTTTCTGGTGCGCATCGCTATTATTGGCGGGTCGGGAGTTTATGATCCCGGCATCCTGGCCAACATTCAAGAAAAAAGTATTGCTACTCCCTATGGTACGGCGGTACTTAAGGTGGGAACCTACCAGGGTGAGGAGATAGGGTTTATGCCCCGGCACGGGGACAAGCACTCCCTGCCGCCACACCGGATTAATTACCGGGCCAACATCTGGGCCCTAAAGATGGCCGGGGTAGAACAGGTCCTGGCTACGGCTGCCGTCGGTTCCCTAAACCCTGATTTTAAACCGGGGGAATTTGTCATCGTTAACGACTTTCTCGATTTTACCAAAAATCGCACTTATACCTTCTTCGAGGGCGGGGAAGGGGGAGTAGTGCATACTGATTTTACCACCCCCTACTGCCCCCAATTGCGGCAGGTCTTATTGGAGACGGCAGCGAAGCTGGGTCTCAAGGCCCATGACGGCGGCGTATATGCCTGCACTGAAG
>JAAYGJ010000202.1 GCA_012727745.1 Clostridia bacterium
CCTATTACCTCCCCCTGGGGCAGGTTTTGGGCCTGAGGCTGCTGGCTGCTTATGGCCCCCCGGTGCCATTGCGTTTCATTCCCATGGGCACTGTTGAGGTTGAGCTGGGCGATACTTTTGAGGCAACGGGTATTAACCAGACCCGCCACCGTATTTATTTTCAGATAGAAAGCATTGTCCAGGTGGTAGCTCCTTTCGGCCAGGAACAGGTAATAGTTGCTGCTACCATCCCGGTAGCTGAAGCAATTATTGTCGGGCCGGTGCCGCAGACTTACATCTCCCTGGGTTCGGAATTAATCAAGGGAATTTTGCGCGCGCCGAGTTTCTAATTTTTCTCATCTTTTGCGCTGACAAGCAGGATTTAAGCCATTTGAGGCGAATATAAATAAACAGCGGTGTGGAGACCGCGCTGGATGAATGGCCACACGGAGGTCAAGGTCGGCGGGGAGTCGACAAGGTTTCCTGTGGCCCTTTTTATATATATTTTGTATATTTACGACGAATTGCCCATTATAATTGCTATAATATATACGTAGATGTATGTATCTTCCGTCATTTCACCTTTCAATTCTCACTTCCTACATCTATCTAATATCTAAGGAGGAGGGCTTTTTCTGCGGATTGCGGTGGTAGACGGTCAAGGAGGCGGTTTTGGCAAGCATATTATCAACCGGCTCAGGCAGGAACTGCCTCCGGAGATAGAGATACTGGCCCTGGGTACTAACGCGGCAGCAACTGTAGCTATGTTGAAAGCTGGAGCCAACGAAGGGGCGACCGGCGAGCGAGCGATTATCTATAATGCTCCCCGGGTGGATGTTATCACCGGTTGTTTGAGCATTATTATTGCTGACGCTATGCTGGGCGAATTAACACCGGCTATGGCGGCAGCTATTAGCAGCAGCCCGGCACGCAAGTTTTTATTACCTATTAACCGGGCCGGAGTAGAGATAATTGGCGTCTATAGCGAACCTTTACCCCATTTAATTGACAGGTTGGTCGCTCGGTTGCAAGCTTATTGTGGAGGAGGTACTAAACAAAATGTGTGAAGCCAATGCATACCTGGTCAAAGGGAACGGGGAAGAGGAGCTGGTCTGTGAAAGCGTTGATAAGGTTTTGCCCCAGGAGGATGGCATCGTCCTGGAAGATATTTTTGGTAGAAAGAAAATCTTGCGGGCGCGTATCAAGGAAATGGCACTGGTCGACCACAAAATTTATTTAGAAGCCTTATAGTATTCTGTTTAAGCCTGGACGAAACTGCCTGCTCTCATGTAGCCGGCAGTTTTTTCTTGACAGGATTAGGTTAAAGAGACTACGATGGTATAAATTCCGATATGAATAGTATACAATGGAGTGATGGGCATGCAGGTATTTGAAGATGTTACCGGATTAATTGGCCGTACGCCGGTTGTACGTTTAAATCGCCTGCCGGACAAAGGTGCGGCGGTATATGTTAAGCTGGAATATTTTAATCCAGGTGGCAGTGTTAAAGACCGGATTGCTCTCAGTATGATCGAGGCTGCTGAAAAAGAAAACAAAATAAAACCGGGCAGTACTATCGTTGAACCTACCAGCGGCAATACCGGGATTGGTCTGGCAATGGTTGCGGCAGTGCGCGGATATCGTTTAATCCTGGTTATGCCGGAAACGATGAGCATCGAACGGCGTAAACTTCTGGCTGCCTACGGGGCTGAATTTGTTTTGACGCCAGGACATCTGGGTATGAAGGGCGCAGTTGATAAGGCCAAAGAACTGGTGCGGCAAAATCCCAATTATTTTATGCCCCAGCAGTTTGATAATCCAGCCAATCCGGAGAGCCACCGCCGGACTACAGCGCGGGAAATCTTGGAGCAAATGGGCAAGGAGATCGCTGCTTTTGTAGCCGGTGTAGGAACGGGCGGTACTTTAACCGGTGTGGCGGAGGTGTTGAAGGCGGAAATATCGGATGTGAAGGTAATTGCGGTTGAACCGGCAGCATCTGCCGTGCTTTCCGGCGGCCAGCCCGGCGCTCATAAGTTGCAGGGGCTAGGCGCAGGTTTTATACCTGCAGTGCTTAAGCTTGAACTATGTGATGAGATTATTGCCGTGAGCAACGAAGATGCACTGGAAACAGCCCGGCGCTTGGCCAGGGATGAAGGATTGCTGGTGGGCATATCCTCGGGGGCTGCTGTATTTGCCGCCTTGCAAGTAGCCCGGCAGCTGCCAGCCGACCGGAATGTTCTAGCTATTGCCCCCGATACGGGTGAACGCTATCTTAGCACAGAGTTATTCAAAATGGTATGAGCTTGCCTGCTTGGTAAGGGGTATGCTAGAATTTTATTAAAGATTATGGTGAGAGGGGCTTAAATAATGGCGGGACACTCCAAATGGGCCAATATTAAACACCGTAAAGCCAAGGCTGATGATAAAAGAGGCCGGATTTTTACTAAGCTGGGACGGGAGATTATTATTGCTGCCCGCCAGGGCGGGGGCGATCCCGACAGCAATCCCCGTTTGAAGGCGGTTATTGCCAAGGCCAAGGAAGCCAATATGCCCAATGAAAATATCCAGCGGGCCATTGCCCGGGGCACCGGGGAGCTGGAAGGGGCAGCTTATGAAGAAATGGTTTATGAAGGTTATGGTCCCGGAGGGGTAGCAATGTTATTAAATATTGCTACGGACAACCGCAACCGGACTGCTTCAGAAATACGTTATCTATTTTCCCGTAACGGGGGCAGTTTGGGGGAGAGCGGCTGTGTGGCCTGGATGTTTAACCCCATGGGAGTAATCCTGGTAGATATTGCTCCGGGTGAGGCCCGGGAAGAATTAATCCTGCAGGCTATTGAAGCTGGGGCTGATGATGTAGAAGATAGCGATGCCGATACTCTGGAAATCAGAACGGCACCAGAAAATCTGGAAAGCGTAAAAAATGCTATCAAAGAACAAGGAGCAATTATTACCAGCGCTGAGGTGGAGATGGTGCCACAGACGGAAATAACAGTCGAGGAACCGGAAATAGCTGCTAAAGTGATGCGCCTGGTGGAACTTTTAGAAGACCATGATGATGTGCAGGCCGTTTATACCAATGCCGATATCCCGGAGGAAGTTTTGAACCAGCTTGCCTAATTATGAACATTACCTGCTCATTCCGCTGTGAGGAGCAGGGCTTGCCGAAATTGAATAGTATAAAATTAGAGAATGCCGGCAATGCTAGCAGATGGTAAATCCTGTTATGCAGGGAGGTGCCTGGAAATGTTAGCTGTAAGCCGGCGTTTGCTTATTATCGGACTATTGATATTTGTTCTGGGTGGTATGGTAGCTTACCTGACGGCCAAAAGCAATTTCCAGCAGGGGCCTTTAGCTACGGGTTTGTCGGGTATAAGTAAGTTCCGGGCGGAGGAGGAAAAGGTAGAGATCAAAGTGCAAAAGTTTTACTCAGACTGCGGCCATATTATCCCGACGACGCTGCCGGCAGGACTTGAAGATAACTGGCTGCCGCAATCGGAGGCGGACAGGAGCTTCCTGGCTGACGCGGGCTGGCAACTCAAGCAGGAGGATGGTTACCTGCAGCGCACGCAAGAGATAGATGATCTCTGCCCGGCCTGTTGGCCCAAACGCCATCTTGGCTTTCACGACGGGCTGGTGGCTATCTACCAGGGCCCTGCAGGCAGCCTGGGGCAACTGGAGAAGGTGACTGGTATAAAGCGGGAAGCCCTGCCTCCTTTCTGGCAGCAAAAAATTGAAAGCGGCCAGGCAGAATTCAACAATGAAAGGGAATTGCTGCAGGCCCTAGACAGTTTGGACGAATACCGCTGATACCATCAGCGCCGCTGGCGCTGATTTTTCTTTGCCCTTGAGAAAGGAACTATTATCCTCCATGTCGAATAAAGGCCAGGGGGGAAGGAAATTGATAATCCTGGGAATCGATCCCGGCATAGCTATAGTCGGCTATGGGCTGGTAGAGGTTAATGGGGGGCGCTTGTGCGCCCGGGACTACGGTTGTATCCGTACTGCAAACACAAAACCGGCAGCGACAAGGCTGGCGGCTATTTATGATAACCTTAATAAGGTGATTAAGGCCAATAATCCCCAGGTAATGGCAATCGAAGAGTTGTTTTTTAATAAAAACTCCCGGACTGTTATAGCGGTAGGCCAGGCCCGGGGTGTGGCCCTGCTGGCAGCGGCTCACGCCGGCCTGACGATAGCAGAATATACTCCTTTGGAGGTAAAACAGGCGGTTACTGGTGTCGGCCGGGCCAGCAAGGAGCAGGTGCAGCGGATGGTGCAGGTTTTGCTAAAACTTGACAGTATCCCCAGACCCGATGATACGGCTGACGCCCTGGCGGTTGCTATTTGCCATGCCAGTTTTGCTCCCTGGCGGTTGCAGCAGCAGGGGGCGGAACGGCAGTGATCGCTTATTTGCGGGGCCGGCTGCGCCAGGTAATTGAAGAAGGCATAATCCTGGAAACAGGGGGCATCGGCTGGCTGGTAAGGACACCGGCCGGTCAGGAATGGCCGCAACCGGGTGCAGAAGTAGCAGTACATACCTACCTGGTAGTTAAAGAAAATGCGCTGGAGCTATATGGTTTTAGCCAACAAAAGGAGTTACGTTTATTTACCCTTTTACTGGGGGTTAGCGGTATCGGTCCCCGGGGAGCTTTGCAAATAATGGCAGCAGCTTCAGTGGAAGAACTGGTCAGGGCGATTGCTGCTGAAGATGCTGCTTTTTTAACTGCTTTACCGGGGATCGGAACAAAAAAAGCGCGGCGGCTGTTGCTCGAGTTGAAGGACACCATCCAGAAGGATTGGCTTAATACTGAAACGGTTTCCAGCGGTGCTGCCGCGGCAGGGTCTGATTACGATGAAGCCCTGGCAGCTTTGCTGGCGCTGGGCTATAACCGTGAGGAAGCAAACCCCTACCTGGTACGGGTCAGGGCGGAGC
>JAAYGJ010000203.1 GCA_012727745.1 Clostridia bacterium
CTTGGGATGGTATCGCTCTTAAGCCTATCGATGGCCATCACCACCATGGTGAACCTGACTGGCCGCTGCTTTCTGCAGACCGGATTTAATAAGGTGCATGCCGTACAGGAAAAGGGCCAGACCGCCGGCGAGTTCGGTAATGACGTTAAAGATCAACTACTACCCTCCCCTGTGTAAAACGTAGGATGTGTAAGCTGGGAGTCTTGCCTCGTTAGGTGATGTCTTTACGGGTTTTGTGGGGTCCCTGCTGGCCTTTAAAGGGACGGCGTTCGCCGGTCTCGCGGTAAATAACCAATTCCGCCAGGTTGACAGCATGATCGGCGATCCGTTCCAGGTAGCGGGCCACCAGGGCAAGGTAGCTGGCCTGGTCCACGTAATCCGGGCTTTTTTTCATATATCCGACTAATTCTGTATAAAGGGTTTCAAATAGGTAATCGACAGCATCGTCAGCGGCGGCTACTTCTCTGGCCGCCTCCTGGTCACGGTCCAGCAGGGCAGTCAGACTCTTGCGCAGCATATCCCGGGCCAGTTTACTCATATGGGGTATATCAACCAAGGGCTTAAAATAAGGTCCTAAATTAGCAAGACGTTCCGCTGTCTCGGCGATATTGACGGCATTGTCGCCGATGCGTTCCAGTTCCCTGCTAACCCACATCACTGTAGCCAGCAGGCGCAGGTCAGCACCGCAGGGCTGCTGCAGGGATATGAGGTCCAGGGAGGTCATTTCAATGCTGTGGGCCAGGTCATCGACAAAATCATCCTCTTCAACCACCAGACGTGCCCCGGCAATGTCCTGGGATTTTAAGGCAGCCAGGGCTCTATCTACCTGAGTGGCAACAAAATCCCCCAGATCAAGTATTTTTTGCTCCAGTTTGACTAGAGCCCGTTCATAGGTATTGAGCGGACGGCCCATTATGCTCCCCCCTTTTGATTTCCTCTTTAATCTAATTATATCATTTTATGCCTGAGGGCAAAGGATTAGACAGGATTTTAGCTTCCAGCAAATCTACCAGCCCGGCGGCATCGTCGAGATCATAGCAGGGGGCTGTGGTGGCCAGAGGTTCGTCGCTGGCTACGGCCAGCAGTTCTTCCGGCGGAGAGATAAGTTCTCCGGGTACCGCGGCACGGTGGACTTCTATTTTAGGTTTATTGCCATGTTTGTAGCCCTCGGTAATAATAAGGTCCACATTATTGAGCCGGGCGGCAATTCTATCCAGGGGAATTTCAGCATCCAGCCGCTCGATCATAGCCATTTTTGCCGGTGTGGAGATAACTACAATATCAGCTCCGGCTTCGTAGTGGCCCCAGGTGTCCTTGCCCGGACGGTCTATCTCGAAATCGTGGTCGCTGTGTTTGATAGTAGCCACCCGGTAGCCCCTTTGTTTTAATTCGCGCAGGAGTTTGACCACCAGGGTTGTTTTGCCGCTGTTGGACCTGCCGACTACAGAAACAATGGGGGACATGGCTGTCATGAATGTGAACCTCCTCTAATGACAGAGGTGGGAAGCTTTCTACCCCCACCTGCAGACTATAGTTTTATCCCTCACATTGCGCTCCGGGCGGGATAACTCCCCCATTCAGCAGCATTACCATTACTTCTTCCCCTACTGCCGGCTTTGCTCCAGCTGGCAGGTCAAGGAGAGCATTGGCGCCGACGGCGCCGCGAAGGCCCCCCGGCCGGCGCGGCAGGGGTGTGACCTGCCAGCCGCTGCTGCCGGGTACAGCCCGGGCCCAGAGCAATGAACGCTGAGGCCGCCCCCGGTCTACTGCTGCTGCCAGCCGGGCCGGAAAAGTTTCGGCAGCAGGCGGCCTCCCACCCAGAGCCCGGATAAGGGGTGCTACCAGCAAATAATAAATCGCCAGCGCCGCCGGGGGAGTGCCGGGCAGCCCCAGCATCAGTTTTTGGCCGGCCCTGGCAGCAATGGTCCGCCTGCCGGGGCAAATATTCAGCTGGGTAAAGATTAGCTCCCCGCCGGCCCTGGTAAAAGCTGCGGCAGTAAAGTCATAAGCACCGCCGCCGGCGCCGCCGCTCGTGAGCAGCAAATCGCCCCTTGCCAGGGCTTCCCGGTAGACTGCCGCCTGTTGCTCCGGATCATCCGGCAGGGTGCCCAGGGGCATTACCCCAGCCCCGTCTGCGGCCGCCGCTGCTGCCAGCGCATAGTAGTTGCTGTTATAGATATGTGCTGCCGGCAAGGAGGCGTCACCAGGTTCCGTAAGCTCATTCCCGCTGGCAGCCAAAAGTAAGCGTGGCCGGCGGTAAACTTCAACCTCCCGGCGACCCAGAATGGCCAGAAGGCCAATTTCCGCTGCCTTCAGGACTGTCCCGCCGGCCAATACTTCTTCGCCGGCTGATATCTCGGCAGCAGCCGGTTCAATATAATCTGTCCCGGGCAAATCAGGGACGAAAATGTATTGGCCCTGACAAACAACCATCTCCCGCGGAACAACAGTCACTGCACCTTGAGGCAGGCGGGCGCCGGTAAAAATGGCCGCTGCCGTCCCGGCGCTAATAGTAATTGCCACATCGCTGCCGGCCGCTACGGTCCCCAGCAGGCGGTAACGCCCCGGGGCAGCTCCCGCCCCTCCAGCTCCTACTTTACTCCTGCTCCCCTGCCCTGCCCTCTTACCACCGTTTCCATTCCCGGCAGGTGCAATGGTAGCGGCCCCGGACGCAGAAGCAGGACAGCTGTCTTTGCTTTCCTTGACAGGCCGGCAATTGGCTCCCTGGGCAGGCGGGCCCAGGGCATAGCCGTCCATCCGCGAACGGGAGAAAGGCGGGAAGGGTTCGGCAGCCACCGCTGCTGCTGCCAGTACCCGCCCGGCGGCAGCCTCAAGAGCTACCTTTTCTACCCCGCAAGGTTTGAGCCCCCGCAACAATAATTCCCGGGCAAGTTCCGGCGATAAAGCCTGGTCTTTTTTGCCGAAACAGGCGGCTAGACGTCGCGCTGCCATAAAGTCATCAGGGGTATTAATATTGAGAAAAATCCGCTCCAGGCTATTGTTGTCAAAATTCTTATATTCTTCAACACCCAGGTAGCGCACCTTTACCCTGGGATAAAAAGCAATAGTCTTGTGTTTTCCCTGTTTAAGGTGCTCCTCAATAACAGGCAGGCAGCCCCGGGAATAGACCGCATGCAAAGGCTCCAGGTACTCGCCCCGGCGCGGTACTACCACATCATAGCCGGGAGCCTGTTGTAAAAGATAGTCGATCAAATCCTGTTCCAGAAAAGGCATATCGCAGGCCACAACAAAGTTATGCCAGTAGGATGAAGCCGCCAGGCCGGCATGGATGCCGCTTAAAGGCCCCCGGCCGGGAATAATGTCTTCTACCAGGCGCGCATCTAAGTCTTGATAGGCCTCTGGCGTATTGCTGACAACAATTATTTCCGCGAATAACGGCCGCAATAAAGCCGCTATCGTAGCCAGTAAAGACTGCTCCCCCAAAGGCAGTAAGGCTTTATTGCGACCCATGCGGGTACTTTTCCCACCGGCCAGGATAATGCCTGCTGCTCTATGCAAGTTGTCTTACCTCCATTAATCCATTAATGGGAATGGTGCCCCTCAGTCCCCGGGGGGACGGGGTGGGTGCTGGTATAAAAAACCTACAAAAGCCTCGGCTGCCGGGTTCAGCGGCTGGCGGCGGCGCACCAGGTATAAATCGCGCTTTAAGTCCAGGCCCTTAATTGGCACTATTACTAAACGGCTCAGTTTGACGCTCTTCTCCACTGCCCAGCGGCTGACCAGGGAAATCCCTAAGCCCGCTTCTACTGCAGCTATAATAGCCTCATTGCTGCCCAGCTCCATTACAACCTGTTCCGGCTTAACCTCAAAACCGGCAGTCTCCAGGCGCTCTTCAAGTACGAGACGCGTACCGGAGTCAGCCTCGCGCCAGATTAAAGGTTGGTTTTTTAAATCCTGGGGGGTTACAGCCTCCGCGCCGGCCAGGGGGTGTCCTGGCGGCACGATCAGTACCAGCTCGTCCTCTGCAAAACGGCTGAAAGACAGACTGCGCACCCTGCCTTCAGCCCCAACCACACCCAGGTCTATTACCCCTCCCTGCACGCGCCGGATTACTTCCTGCGAAGCGGCTATTTCCACCGCCACTTCTACCCGGGGATATTCGCGACGAAAAGCGCCAATAAGGCGCGGCAGGATATAATGTCCAGGCGTAGTACTGGCACCTACGTGCAGCCTACCCCTGGTCAGCTCCATCAGCTCCGCCAGCTCCTGCTGGGTCTGTTCCAGGTGGCGGGTGATAGCCCGGGCATGGCGGTAACAAATCTGGCCGGCAGCAGTAAGCTGCACCTCACGGCCGCGCCGTTCCAGCAAACGCACCCCAAAAAATTCCTCCAGGGCTTGCAGCTGTTTGCTCACTGCCGGCTGGGTCAGGTGCAGTTCCTCCGCCGCGGCGGAAAGGGTACCTTTTTCCACGGTTTTAATAAATGTCAACCAGTAATTGATATTCATTATAGTATAACGCTCCTGGCCGCATCAAAGAATAAAGATGAGGTGATACTATGTCCTTTCAGGGGCCGCACAAAGTAGCTATTATCGGCGCCGGACACGTTGGTGCCAGCACCGCCTTTGCCCTGCTTTTCAGCCCCCTAGTAAAAGAAATTGTACTGGTAGATAAAAACCAGGCCAAGGCTGAGGGTGAAGCCATGGACCTGGCCCATGCTGCTACGCTGGTCCGCCCGGTCAACATTCATGCCGGCGAGGCGGCCGATTGCGCCGGCGCCCGTATTATTATTTTCACGGCCGGCGTTAACCAGCAGCCCGGTCAGAGCCGTCTCGACCTGGTACAGCGCAACACAGCCATCGTCCGTGAAGCCCTGCCACCCCTTTTGCAATACTGCCCTGAGGCTGTCCTGATCATGGTCAGCAACCCGGTGGACATCCTCACTTATGCTGCCTGGAAAATCTCCGGGCTGCCCGAACACCGGGTGCTGGGCTCCGGCACTGTCCTGGACAGCGCCCGCTTCCGCCATCTCCTCAGCAGCCAGCTCCATTTCGATGCGCGCAATATTCACGCTTACGTTATCGGCGAACACGGTGATACCGAAGTGCCGGTCTGGAGCCTGGCCAACGTGGCCGGGGTCGATCTGGAAAAATTTTACCTGCTGGACGGAGCTCAGGAAGAACATAATTTCCGTTCCGAAGTCAGCCGCCAGGTCCGTAAGGCCGCCTATGAAATCATTGAGCGCAAAAGAGTTACTTCCTACGGCGTTGCCCTTGCCTTAAGCCGCATTACCGAATGCATCCTCCGGGACGAGCACAGCGTCCTGGCCGTGTCCAGTGTTATCCGCCACCTCTACGGCATTGACGGCGAAGTAGCCTTAAGCCTGCCCTGCCTGATTACCCGCCGGGGCAGAGAAAAAGTCATTGCCATCCCTCTGGCGGAGAGTGAAAAAAACGAACTACTGCACTCGGCGGCAACCTTACAGGAGGTTATTAAACAGCTCGATCTCTAGCTTTTGCTGCAGCCTGTCTAGTGACTGCGCTTATATAGCTGAATAAAATTAAGAATAAAGCGTAGTTCAGCTTCACTGCAGTTGCAAATCAGGCGCAGCACCGACTGTACCTGGGGTTCCAGCAGGAGCTGGCGCAGCTCGGGACTCATCTGGCTTAAAATCTCTTCCAGCCCGGCATCGTCGGCAATAAAATAACAGGGTGATACATCAAGGACTCTGCCTATTTTCTCCAGAGTTTTTAACGAAGGCTGGACCTTGCCATGTTCAATCTGGCCGATCAGCCCCGCTGAGACACCGGCAGCTTTGGCCAGTTCGGCCTGGGTAAGGCCCTGCTCTTCTCTAATCTGGCGCAGTTTGTGCCCCAGAGAGCCGCCGCTGCTGATAAGGGAACTTAAAGGAATTTCCAGAGCAGCCGCAATTTTTTTTAAGGTGCTGATGGCCGGATAGACGTGGCCGCGCTCAATTTCACTGAGATAAGATACGGATATTCCCGCTGCTTCAGCCAGCGAACTCAGGTCCCTGCCAGCCCTTTCCCGCAGGATGCGGAGTTTTTCTCCCAATACGATACCCCGCTCGCCGCCGGTTTCAAGCAGCTGTTCCTGGGGATAATTCAGGGCTTTTGATATTTTTTGCAGGGTTTTCAGGGAAGGCCCCTTGGCTCCCCTCTCAATCTCGCTCAAATAAGATACGGAAACGGAGGCTTTTTGGGCCAGCTCCTGTAATGAATAGCCCCGTTCCTCCCTGAGTTCCCGGATGCGTTTGCCACATACCCGCATTGTTTCGCTCCCAATAGATCATTATTTCACTATAATCATAGTCTTACTATATCGAGTATATGTTATCGGCCAGGCAGTGTCAAGTTGCCAATTTTCTCATATTCTCATGCCCCTTGTTTTCGCCACCATACCCTGCCGGGCCCGCAAAAATATATCCCCGGCAAAACAGCCTGCAAACATGGATATTTGCGGGGAATAAAGGGAAAAATTTGCGCAAACGGGCCGTTACGCGGCTAACAGTTAGATGAAAGCGGCCAAATAAACCTCTATAATAAAGCTTTACCATATTTGCCGGGGAAAAGCTCTAAGTAAGAATTGGGGAGAAAATAAGGTTATGTTATAATAGTTGCTGCCCAAAGCAACTAAAGGGGGGATTTATTCATGAACTGGGAAACTATTACCTTAACCCAGATCCTTTACTTGGTTGCCGTAGGCTTTTACCTGCTTTTCTTTGCCCTGTTCCTGAGGTATTTTTACTGGATAGCTTATTCTTACCGCAATCACTGGAGCAAACGCCTGCCCCTTAATATTGAAAAAGTTAAAGCACTGGCAGCTTCAAAAAACCTGGAGCTACCTTTTTTTACTATTTTAGTCCCGGCCCGCAACGAAGCCGAAGTAATCGCCGATACTATTGAAAACCTGGCTGCCCTGAGGTATCCTGCCGACCGCTATGAAATATTAATAGTTACTGATGAGAAAGAGCTGCTGGCCCGTAACGCCGGCACTTTTTCCGGGCCTACTACTATGGAAGTGGTGGAAGCTAAGATCCGCGAATTTGCCGGACGCCAGGGCGTACCCCAGCTAAGACACTGTACCGTTCCCGATGATTTTGACGGCCGCTTCCGGGGTTCACGCCGGGGGATCAGTGTTCCCTCAACTAAAGGCAGGGCGCTGAACTATGCGCTGGAATTTGTTGACCCCCGCACAACTATTTGTGGCTTTTATGACGCTGAAAGCCATCCCGAAGCAGATGTGCTCCTTTACATAGCCTGGAGCTGGCTCCATGACCCCAGGGAACGTATCTGGCAGGGGCCTGTTTTTCAAGTGCGTAACTTCTACCAGCTAGGGCTTATCCCCAAAATAGCAGCCATCTACCAGTCAGTTTCCCATAAATTCTATATGCCCATTTTGATGCGGCGCCTGCCATTTGTAGGCGGCACCAACCTCTTTGTGGGGCGGCGCCTGCTGGAACGCATCGGCGGCTACGACCACCGCTCCCTGACTGAGGACCTGGAACTGGGTGTACGTGCTTACCTGGAAACTGGAGTCTGGGCGGAGTATTTCCCTTACTACAGTACCGAACAAACCCCGGCGACCTTCCCCGCCTTTTTCCGCCAGCGGCTGCGCTGGGGCAGCGGCCACCTGCAAGTATGTGATAAATTTCGCTTCGCCTACCAGTATCCCTGGGAAAAGCGGAGCTTGCTGCTCCGCAACCTGTTCTGGTAGGGACAGGGGGAATGGCTCCTTTATCAGGGAGCGGTCCTGGTGCCGCTAACCATACTATTTCTTAGCCTGACCGGCAACCTGGATCCTTCTATTTTACCGTTGATATTCCGCACAGTTTTACACTACATTATTTTGCTTTATTTTGCTTTTACCTATTTTGCCTATCATCATTTCAGCCACTTGATGACTCCAGTCAGCTGGGGTAAGCAATTACTGGGCGCTCTGCAACTGCTGGCGCTGCCTTTTGCCAGTTTCTTCCTGCCCGTGCCCTACACCTCAGCTTCGCTGTTAAAAGCTTTAAACCGCCAGCCCCAGAGCTGGGTTAAAACGCCGCGCACCAAGGAAGCAACCCGCTGACCATTGACAGCAGGTATGAATGAACCGCTATTGACGTACAATAGCTAATACTTTGGGAAACTGATTGGGAGGTAATAATCATGAAGGTAAGCGTTGACCAGGATCTCTGCATAGCCTGCGGTGCCTGTATTGACCTGGCGCCGGATATCTTTGATTGGAATGACGAGGGCCTGGCCCATGTCATTGTCGAGAAAGTTCCTGAAGATGCTGAAGACTTGGCTCGGGAAGCCATAGAGTCATGCCCGACCGATGCCATCAAGGAAATCTAGCACCGCTATGTAAAAGCTACTTCCATCCTAATTTGGCAGGATAGACAAAACCTAACTTTTCTAATCGGGCAGGAGGCTACCCATAGAACTCCAGTGCCCTCAACAATATTGTTTATAAAGGATTTGTCTATTGGAGTCTCTCCGATAGCCTTTCCTTGTGTTTGCATATTCCCATACTTGCTGTTTGTGGTTTCCGTAAGATCAGAGCATTTTATGTCTCGTTGCATTCTTTGCTTCGTATTAATAAGCAAAATGCCGGCGTCTTAATTAAGCATACTTATTCCAGACCAAGTTTGTCTTTAATCTTATAAAGATTATTCATGAACCCAGGGAATACTTCGTCGCCAATTACAACCGTTGCCAGCGTCTGACTGCCAAGTTTCTCCAGTTCAGCAAGGGCCTGCGGGTCCGCCTGGATATTTTTTTCAGTATAGGCTAGCCGGCAATGTTCGAAAAACATCTTTGCTCTTCTACAGTCCCCACAGCCCGGTTGGGTGTAGATAGTAATTTTTAAATCCTGTGCCACCACCACAACTCCTATCTCTATAATTTACTTTGAGCTTGTTAAATCGCCCAAAAGTCCAAGAGGGCAGACTAAGGCTCCACATCATAAACATAGTTCTTATTCTTTATGCCTGCCGGTTATAACCGCTTGATATTTTGCTGAAGGTGTGTATTCTTTGGGCCAAAATAGCGATTCATCAAAAATACCCATCGTAATACCATAGCGAGCCAGGCAGTATTCTAAGAAGGCAATAATGATCATTTCAAACAGCTGTTTATGAGTAAAGACATTATTCAACTCTTCCCACAACTCATCAGATATATCGCCTCCAAATGCTATTATCTCGCCGAACTTAAGGGCCAGATAGCGCTAAGGTATATATCTTCTGCAGTTAAACCGGCACTCGCTGCAGCGGAGCCTTAGGGGTCATTACGTTTATTTAAAGCCTTCATATTAGCGACAAATGCTTCTTTTATCTTCTCGATATGCTCAACAGCTGCTCTTGCTGCTGCATCAGCGTCTCTGGCCTTTAAAGCGGCAAAGATGGCCCGGTGTTCAATTAATGTATCCTCGGGCCTGTTCCTCAGGGGAACCAATTCAGCCCGTAAAAGGCTAATATAACTACTTAACGAATTCAGCATTTCTATAGCTATTTTATGTTTACTGGCAGCCGCAACTAATCTATGGAAATCATCAGCGACCTTAAGGATTTCCACCGGTGTACCTTTATCTATAGTTAGTTCCAGGTCAGTTATAGATTTTTCAATTTCGTCTAATTCCGCCTCCGTAGCGTTATGAGCCGCTTTTCTAAACACCAGGGCCTCAAGTTGGCTTCGGACTTCATAAACCTCAATAGCTTCTTCTAAAGTTAAATAATTAACTATGACCCCCCGGTGTGCTATCGATTTTACTAACTTGGCTCGCTCAAGCTCACGCAAAGCTTCGCGAACAGGCGTCCGGCTGACACCCATTTCTATTGCAAGCTCCTGCTCATATAAGCGCTGTCCGGGCATCAAGCGTCCCGTCACTATTGCTTCATAGAGCTTTTCGTATACAACCTGTCTTACTGTCCTGCTTCCTTTAACGGCTAAACTAGAACGGTTCTTAATCAATGTCTATGAACCCCCAAGAGTATAATATCTTGTATACAATATAGTATAATGTATTTAACTTTGGATATAATTCGACATTGGGACTGTTATTCCTGCTTTGAATTAATAAAATTTTTTCTAATTACTGTTGGGGGCAGATAACATGAAACATTTAATATGATTAACATTTTATAATAAAGAAATATAAAAACCGGGGTACGAGGCTGTTCACCTACCCCGGGCGGTATTAATAGTAACACCGTGCCTTGACATAACCTGGTAATTAATAAAAAATATAGGTAGTACAACTTAAAGGAGCTGATTGTCTATGGATCTCTACCAAGCATGCCAGGCCAGACGCAGTATCCGCAAGTTCAAAGACAAAATGGTGCCGCGGAAATTAATTACTAAAATCCTGGAAATAGCTACCACAGCACCCTCCGGGAAGAACTGGCAACAATGGGAGTTCATGGTCATAACCGGGCCAAAAAAAGACGAAGTAGCCCGCTGTTACGGCCGCTATGTTGAATTCATCATGCCACCCGCCGGGCAGCGCACGCCCGAGCAGGAAGAATTCCTCAAATGGGCCTATACCTACGGCGGTGCTCCGGTCATTATTGCCGCCCTGTGCCCGGCCCACGGCCAGCCGGGTATACGTAAAATGAACCTGGAGAGCGTAGCCGCAGCCTTTACCCAGTTGCTGCTGGCAGCAACCAGCGAAGGGCTTGGCACCTGCTGGATGACCGGTCCTTTAAACAATGAAGGCGAGCTGCGCAAGGTCCTGGACATACCGGCAACAAAAGAACTGGTATGCCTGACCCCGCTGGGCTACCCGGATGAAAATCCCCCGGCACCGGCCCGCAAGCCGCTGGAAGAATTCGTCACCTGGATCGGCTTCTAGCTTTTGTCTTAATACACTATCTGCAACAGCCAGTAGGTAGTGTATTTGTCCCAGCCTAAATCCCAGGGCATATGGTAGCGGTCGGCTGTATGGGAATTAACCAGCACGTAACCGGCGGAATCGCGGCCGACAACTATAGAAACATGCCCGATTTCCCCCTTCTCCTCGTAGCCAATAATATCCCCTGGGTGCAGCACATTGACAGCCCCCTGGGGATATTCTTCTGTGGCGGCGGTAACCTCCTGGAAACTACCCCGCATAATTTTTACTGCCAGGCCGCTGTCCAGAAGGTAATAAACCAGAGCCTCAGCCTGGAGCCAGGCTGTGCTGCCCTCGTTCCAGTTCCAGTCCGGAGGAATACCGCCGGCCTTTTCATCACTTAATACCTGAGAGACAAAATTGGCGCAATCTCCTCCCAGGCCCGTATAATCGCGGTAATCCTTATTGTTGTAACGTCCATCGCCGGGCCCGTGGCGGACGCCGCTGTAACGGTCGGCATAAGCGACTGCCGCTGACCGGTTGTATTCTCCCGGCGGAGGCGCCGGCAGCGGCAGGCTGCAGCGGGCTGTACCGGGGGCTACCTCAGGTTCCAGACTATGAATTTCAAAGGGATCCCAGTACCATTCCAGGCTTATCACCCATTCGCCGTTTTTCCTTTCTAGATCGACCCAGTGAATAGTCCGCACTCCCAGCTCGTTGACAGTGGCCTCATCTTCCCCCCGGTGGTGATAGGCAATAATCATGTGCTGGGATACGGAAGCCCAGGCCTTATCC
>JAAYGJ010000204.1 GCA_012727745.1 Clostridia bacterium
GAATAAGCCAAGGGTTACACTGAAAACAACTAGCAACAAGATGGCGATAAAAAAATCTGGGAAGCCGTTCAGAAACATCATTCCAGTCAGGAAGAATTTATCTATTTTGTGACCGCGCTGCCAAGCTGATTCCAGCCCGAAGATAAAACCTATCAGGGTAGAAATAACTACTGCCAGGCCGGCTAAAAGAATTGTCCAGGGAAGGGTCCCCAGGATAAGTTTAGTTACCGGCGTTTGATAGTAGTATGAATAACCCAGGTCTCCCTTGGCCAACAATAGCAGATAATTAGCAAATTGCTGATACAGGGGCGTATAGAGACCAAAACGTTCGCTGAGTTCTGCTTCCAGCTCTGGCGTCATGGCCAGCAGCGCTTCCTGGCCGTAGATGGCTAGCATCGGGTCGCCGGGTAGCATGCGGGGTAGCAAGAAATTAAGGCTCAGAATAATTATAAAGGCTGTGGCATAATCAGCAAGGCGATTCTTTTCCATCCTAATCCCGCCAGTTTTAATGTTATTTAACGAAAGATAGTTTGTTAAGGGGCAGGGGAACACCGCTGCCTATCCCCTGGGGCGTGTAATAAAGGTCTACTTCGCCATTATGGGCCCAGTAGTTGTCAGGGTAGTAGAGGGTTAGCGTAGGCAGTTCCTGGGCATATAGTTTCTGGATAGCGGCGACCATTTGCCGGCGTTCTTCTCTATCCATTAGCGTCATTTGGGTGAAAATCATTTCAGTCAAGCTTTCGTTGGCGTGGTACCTAGCGCTGTTAAAGCCGTCCCCCAGGACAACCCGGTTGAATATTTCCGGGTCGCCTCCCAATCCGCCATGCCCGCTGATAGCCATCTGGAAATCCCAGTCTTTGATTTTAGCATCAACTGTTTTGGCTTCCAGACTTTGCACAGTTACCTGTATGCCTACTTTTTCCAGATCAAGTTTAATCAGCTCCGCGTCGCGGCTAAATGATGAAGTGAACAGCAGTTCCAGGGTTAAAGGTTGTCCGTTTTTTTGCAGCAGGCCATCCTGTAAGTGGTAACCCAGTTCCTTAAATAGCTCCAGGCTTTTTTCCGGGTTATAGTTATAATTATCGATCTCAGGCGTATACCAGGGATTATCAGAAGGGAGCAGTCCCGGACTACCGACTAACGCGTGGCCCCGCTGGGCAATTTGTACCAGCTTTTCCCGGTCAATTGCGTAGGCAATTGCCTGGCGGAACTTAGTATTAGCAAAGGGCTCCTGGGTGTGGTTAAACACTAATTTTGCATTCCAGTCATGGCCTGAGGCAAGTACAGTAAAGCCCTGGTCTTTTAAACTATTTACTACTTCAGGAGGGACTGCCCCGGCACTGGCGCTGCCGTTTAACAGTGCTGCTGGTGTCATTTGTTCGTTTACCTTAATAAAGCGGATTTGGTCTACCCGGGGCTTACCCAGGTAATAATCTTCATTTGCGGCGTAGAGATAGGTCCCGTGTTCCTGGTTATAGTCAACCAGTTTAAACGGCCCGCTACCGGTTGCCGCCCGGGGATCCTGCCAATTTTCGGGGTTGGCTACATCTTTATAAATATGTTCAGGCAGGATAGGTACTGTGCCGGCAATATTGGCCAGGAAAGGAGCATAGGGTTTTTGCAGATAAATCTTAACCGTATAATTATCCGGCGCCGTTACATTTTTGATTATGCTGGTATCGCTCCAGGGATAGGGGTGCTCCTGGTAATACTGAAAGGTAAACAATACATCTTCAGCCGTAAACGGGGTGTCGTCATGCCAGCGGACATCCTGGCGCAGGTTAAATAGATAGGCGTTCTCATCCTCCAGATACTGCCAGTCTGTGGCCAGCGCCCCTGTAAAGCCATTTTTGTCTTTCCATATCAGGGTGTCAAAGATTAGACTCATGCGGATATATCCAGGTCCCCTGAGATAGTGGGTATAGGGGGCCGGAAAACCCCAATCACCGGTGGCATCAGCAATTGTCAAGGTGGCCGATTCATGATGCTCATTTTTTCCATTTTCCGTATTTTTTTTAACCTCGGTTTCTTTTACCCAGGTGCAGCCGGCACTCAAAAATGCTGCCAGGATAATAAATGACAACATAATAGAAAACAACTTTTTTCCAATCATAAAGAAGCTCCCCCTTTGCAGAGATTTTAACTTTTCCATATGCCTTAAGAACACTGTAGATACAAAAATAAAACCATGTGAAGCAGGCTTGCTAAGAATGAAGCAAGCTCAGACCTCCATGGTCTTTGATAATTTAACTAAGTTAACGCAATTTTTGTACTTATTTTTTAGCTGCTGGTAACCTTCTTGATTACCGATTTATTAATTATATTCGCTAGTTTTGCTCTAATTCCTTTTTTCACCCAGCAAGATTTTTGACCGGTTCTGCAGGTTCAAAAAATGCGTAGACTGCACCATTTTTTGCCTGGATGGCTGGCCACGGGGGAAGAATATAAAAAGTGCCCGGAGGCACTTAATCATTGATTGAAATAAAATCTTTGCAATAACCGTCTATATTACGTGGCTTGGGTATATGGCAACAGTAGTGACTATTAAGGCAATAAATACATTCTGTTTGTTCGCAGTAAACGCCGTTGCCGTAAGTCCGGGATAGCCGTATTGCTGCGTTTTCTCGTTCGGCAAACATAGTTTTATCAGGCTCAAGTTCAACCACTGGCAACATATCCACCCGCCCCCCTACTATTCCTAAAACTATTGTATCATGTATACATTATAACACAAAACTGGCATACAATTAATTTACAGGGATTAGGCCAGTCATACTACACAGAAAACGTTATTTTACCCTCGCAGACGTTGTTATGAAAAATTAGAAAACTGTTTGGCAATAGCTTGATAATTGGATATAATTGCTTACAGACCTGTTTGGCAAAACAGTTATTTTCTGCTTTTTCCTTGCTATACCGGGCACTTATTTGTTAGAATTAAGTCGTTATGGTGAACGTGGCAGGGAGGTGAAGTTTTTGTTATATACAGTTATTCTGGTTCTAGATGCTCTGGTAGCTTTAGGTTTGATCGCCACTGTTCTTTTACAATCGGGCCGCAGTGCCGGTATGTCCGGAGCTATTGCCGGCGGTGCCGAAACTTTATTTGGCAAGAAAAAAGGTCTTGATGAATTTTTTGGCAAGGTATCAGCAGTGCTGGCCGGGCTGTTTCTGGTGTTAACTTTGCTTCTTTCTGTTGTTTAGCCGTAATACAATTGCTGCAATGATGGTTTTTTACCCGAACCTCCCCCATTGCACTTGTTACACTTTTTTACAGGAGGTTTTCTTAAAGATGACCCGGGAAGAAGCTTATAAGTTGCTGCAAAAAAAATTGAAGAACAAAAACCTGCGCAAGCACTGCCTGGCAGTAGAAGCGGTGATGAGGGCTTTGGCCCTTCATTTTGGTGAAGATGTTGAAAAGTGGGGGCTGGCCGGTTTACTCCACGATATTGATTATGAAGAAACCAAGGACGCTCCTGAACGCCATAGCCTGGAAGGGGCTGAAATGCTGGAACGGGAAGGTCTGCCACAGGATGTGGTTTATGCCGTTAAAGCCCATAATCATTATCACGGCTTGCCCAGGTATGATTTGATGAGCAAGGCCCTGTACGCTACTGACCCTTTGACAGGGCTGATAGTAGCGGCGGCGCTGATACGCCCAGAAAAAAAATTGGAGATTGTCGATGTACCTTTTTTACTTAACCGTTATCACGAGAAGTCCTTTGCTCGCGGGGCCAACCGGGAGACCATGGCTACCTGCAGCGAACTGGGCTTATCGTTGGAAGAGTTCTTTCATATTGGGTTGGAAGCAATGAAAGAGATTGCCCCTGAACTCGGCCTGTAAAATATTACCCGGTGGTCTGGCCGGGTATTTTTTCGCCCTTAATATATAATAAAAAAGACCCCCTATGATGGTTATTGGACCTTAGTATTTAACGCGAAACGCCTTTGGATCATAATTAATCTCGTCTCCAATCTCACACCTCGTACATCTCATAAAGGAGTTTATATGGAACGGAAAGATCTACTGGATTTGATGCGGACCCGGTCTTATCGGCCCTTAACGGCCGCTGAACTAATGGTCGCCCTGGAGCAGGAAGACGAGGAGGCCTTCCGCCAGCTGTTAAACGCTATGGAATTAGAAGGCCTTATTGTCCGTACCCGTAAAGATAAATACGGTTTACCGGAAAAAATGGGCCTGATCTGCGGGCACCTCCAGGCTTCCAGCAAAGGGTATGCTTTTGTCATACCCAGGGATAAAGAGCAGGAGGATGTATATATCAGCGCCCTTAATTTAGGCGGGGCGATGAATGGCGACCTGGTACTTGCCAGGGTTTTAAATAATTTGTCCGGACGGCGCTTAGAAGGGGAAATTATCCGTATCCTGCAGCGGGCCAACAAACGGGTGGTAGGGACCTTTGATACCAGCGAACATTTGAACTTTGTTGTTCCTGATGATTATCGCTTGCACCAGGATATAATTATCCTCCCCGGTAACGCCGGCGGAGCAAAAGCTAAAGATAAAGTAGTGGTAGAGATTACCCGCTGGCCGGAGGGCAGGCGTAATCCTGAAGGGCGGGTAATAGAGGTCCTCGGAGCCAGCGGCCAGCCCGGGGTGGATGTTTTGAGCATTATCAAAAAATATGGCCTGGAACCTGAATTTCCCCCCGAAGTCCTGCGGGAAGCAGAGAGTATCAGTGAAGAATTCGGGCAGCAGGAACTGGCGGGGCGCAAGGACCTCAGGGATTGGTCCCTGGTATCCATTGACGGTGCCGATGCCCGCGATTACGATGACGCCGTTTCCCTGGAACTTTTACCTGATGGCAACTACCTGTTAGGAGTGCATATTGCCGATGTCAGTTATTATGTGCACGAGGGCAGCCTGCTGGATCAGGAGGCGCTAGAACGGGCCACCAGCGTTTACTTGGTTGACCGGGTTATTCCTATGCTGCCGCCGCGGCTATCCAACGACCTTTGTTCCTTAATCGCCGGCGCAGACCGCCTGGCGATAACGGCGTTGATGACCATTTCCCCCAGGGGAATTGTAAAAGATTATGAACTTTTTCCCTCTATAATAAGAGTACGGGAGAGGATGACCTATGATGCTGTCCGCCGCATTTTGGTCGAAAAAGACCCGGAACTCTGCCAGCGTTACCGGGAGCTGGTGCCGCTTTTCCGCCTGATGGCTGAACTTGCGGCGGTACTCAAGCAACGCCGGCAGTGGCGGGGTGCGATAGATTTTGATTTTGTCGAGGCCAAAGTAGAATTGGACGAGCAGGGGCTGCCGGTGGCTATTGTTCCCCGCCCCCGTACTGTAGCCGAAAGTATTATTGAAGAGTTTATGATTGCCGCCAACGTAACTGTAGCCCGGCACCTCTACGAGCTGGCAGTGCCGGCTGTATACCGGGTCCATGAAGAGCCTGCCTTTGATAAGCTGGAGGAACTTAATAACTTCCTGGCTCTTTTTGGTTTTCACATAAAACCAGACCGGGACGGCCATATCGAGCCTAAAGCTTACCAGGATATTCTGACAGCTGTTAAAGGCCGACCGGAAGAACGGGTTATCAGTACGGTCTTGCTGCGCTCAATGATGCATGCCCGCTACGCTCCTCAGTGTTTGGGGCATTTTGGCCTTTCATCAGCTTATTACTGTCACTTTACCGCGCCTATTCGTCGTTATCCCGATCTGGTAGTTCACCGTATTTTACGGGAAACCTGGTCTCCCGGCGGCATTCCTGCTAAGAAACTAGCCGCCCTTGATGCTTTTGTGGCTGTTGCTGCCACCCAGTCTTCCGAAAAGGAAAAGGTAGCGGAAGAGGCGGAACGGGAATCCCAGGATATGAAGAAAATCCAGTACATGGAGCGGCATGTTGGTGAAACTTTGACCGGTATAATAAGCAGCGTCCTATCTTTCGGTTTTTTTGTGGAACTGGACAATACAGTTGAAGGTCTGGTTCATGTTTCAACCCTTACTGACGATTATTATCATTACCAGCAGGAACAACTGGCACTGGTTGGTGAGCATTCAGGTAAGGTCTACCGCATTGGGCAGGTGGTGGAAGTACTGGTTGTCCGGGTTAACGTTGAGTCCCGCCAGGTAGATTTTGAGCTGGTGAAAGCGGAAAGCCCGGCTCCGGCCCTTCCGGCCCAGCGAATAAAGCCCACACAGGCATCAAAACCCAAGATCCGGCCTCAGCCGAAAGCATTCAAAAAGAAACGGGAGCCTGCTAAAGACAGGACTGGTGGCAAGGGCCGCTTCAAAGCCCGTGGCAAAAAACGGAGGAAGCGGAATAAAAGGGCTAAAGGTCGCCAATAATAGAGTTAATATGATAAACGGGCACGTTCCGAGTTGGTTTATTTCTGCCCATAAATATAAATGGAAAGGAGTCTCGAACAAATGCCCCACCGGATAGCAATTGAGAGGGATTTGAGCGCTATTGGCGACCACCTGGCCGAGCAAGGTTTGCAGGTAGAGCGGGTTGATATGACTGACATGACGTCAGCGCAATTAAAGAATTATGATGCTGTTGTTGTCAGCGGCCAGACCACCAATTTTATGGGGATGGAAGACCGCAAGGCACCAGTGCCGGTAATTGAGGCCCGGGGTAAAACGGCAGATGAAATAACCGCAATAGTTAAGGAGCGCTTGCAGCTGCAATAACAGGCAGAAACTGGCTGGCCCCTTGACGTCACCCCCAGCCCCTGTGCTATAATTAATCAGGCGGGGAAGTGGGAGTGAGAGCATATGGGACGCCAGATAAAAGTTGTTAGTGAAAATCGTAAAGCCCGCCATGATTATTTTATTGAAGAAACCTTTGAAGCAGGTATTGCCCTTACTGGGACAGAAGTGAAGTCTTTACGCAGCGGTAAGGCCAATATTAAAGACAGCTACGCTCGGGTAGAAAATGGAGAGGTAATTCTCCATGATATGCATATCAGCCCCTACGAACAGGGCAACCGTTATAACCATGAGCCGCTCCGGCCGCGGCGTTTGCTGATGCACCGCTATGAAATCATGAGGCTGTATGGCAAGGTGAGGGAGAAAGGTTTGACCCTGATACCGTTAAAAGTTTACTTCAATGAACGGGGCTGGGCTAAAGTGGAGTTAGCACTGGCTAAAGGTAAACAGCTCTACGATAAGCGTCAAGATATTGCGGCCCGCGAAGCCCAGCGGGAAATAGCCAAAGCTTTTCGTGAGCGTCAAAAATTTTAACGAGGGGGCGAAATGGTTTCGACGAGGGTAGCATTGGCAGTAGTAGCCAGGCGAGATCCCACCAGCTCGTTAAACGGTGGAACGGCTATAAGTGCCGAAGATAATTTAGCACTGGCTGCTTAGTTAAAAAGCAGCCCATCCACCTGGTCCCTTGCCTGTGGGGACCAGTGCTGGGTGTCATAATTAACAGGCTACCGGCAAGGCCCTTGCCTGGGGGCCTGAAGGGAAATTTAATCAGGCTGGCTTGAAGGCATCCAGTTTCCGGGAGGCCTGAGAGCGAGAAATAAAACGGAAACTATCCTGGTAGAAGCTACTGTGGGTGCACTTTCGGACGGGGGTTCGACTCCCCCCGCCTCCACCAGCAAAGGTCACAATCGTATCTATGTCGATTTTGTTGCTCAACAACCTCGCCGAACGATGAGAGCTTTCTTTAGAGAAGTACAGATGCATTTTAGGCCTGCTGAACCCTGAAGGTAACAACCCTAAAGCGCTTAGCCCACGCGTCAGAACTAACCGTTAAACTAAAGGCCTCACTAGTCGATGCTACAGGAGGAAAAAAAGGAACCCTGGCCAACCTATGTTGATTGCAATCAGGGGCAGCGCCCTTTGGCAAATGTAAACCAAAGAAGCCGTCCGCGAGGGCGGCTTTTTTGTAGGAGCGCGGAGGAAAATAAGTGGCACTCAAATTAAAAAAAGTCCAGGAGTGGAAAACGGGGTTAGGAGTAGAAAAAGCAGCCGATTAGGGCTGCTTAATTCCAAGATGGTTCTTTAATCCGTCCTGAAGGATTTGAGAAAAGTTAATGTTCTCCTTTTCTGCGAGGGTATTTAACCAAGCGGGAATGGTTAATGTTTTTTTGACAGCTTTATTACTGTGCTTTCTGGCATACTCATCAAGATCGACACTAATCAGACTGACAAAGCCATCTTCGTATTCATCGGCTACGACGCTTTTAATATCTGAGGGCTTGGGTATTGGCCTTTTGTTTTCCACCTCATCCAAGAGCCAACCAGCAGCAGCGTCAATAGCCATATCTACGGCTTCAGCTAATGTATCGCCTTCGGTTACACAGCCTGGTAAATCAGGGAATGTAACAGTATATCCGCCTTCTTCGCAAGGATAAAAGCAAGCAGGATAGATTAATTTCACTGCTATAACCTCCTTTAACTTTTATTTTTTTATTTTAATATCCCTGTAGCGGAGGCTTATTTCAGCCCCGCTTGCTTGAGGATTGAGTTTATTGTTTTGGGTTTTAAATCTTTGCCTGGATGATACGGTATTGTTATTTTTCCGGGTTTGGTTGGATGTATGTAGTAGTAATGAGAACCTGTTGAGTATGAGTATTTCCAACCGGCTTCTTTGAGTAGCTTCTCTAATTCCCGGAATTTCATCTTGTTATCCCCTTTCTATGGCCATTATAGCACGTATCATACGTGTAGCAAACAGGCAAATACGTATGATACGTAAAATATTTTTTACTGAGGTTTTTAAAAAACAATAGTAGTAAACAAAATAGATGAGCCTCCGGGCTTTTTTGGTCGCCGGCCTAGCCGGAGGATGAGCCCATCAAGTGGCAGGGGTTGGGCCGGGTGCGAAATATTTAGGCACTTACAGGAAAATTCCCCCTTTTGCCAAAATGTGAAAGCGAAAGGGGGAATTTGAGATGAATAAAAACTAAGGCCGCCAATATCCAAAAGATGATATTGTAAAGATTGCGGATACAGGTATTGGGATACCAGTGTATGGATTGCTTGGAATAATAATGAATTTGGGGCTAAGAATATTTGCACAAATATTCTTAAGGAAGCTGAACAAGGGAAGATTGAAATAGTGCTTAGCACCCTTGTTTTAGCTGAATTTGTTTCTCAAGAAATAAAGCAATTCGATATCATGCTGAATAGGTATATGAGACGTTCTATGTTTATACTTGTACCTCTAAGCAGATATATTGCGGAACAGGCGCGAGAATTAGTAAGAAAATATAGAGACTACCGTCTCAAAGGCTCTGATGCCGTCCACCTTGCTAGTGCCCTCTATGCCCAAGCTAACTTTTTCTTTACATATGATGGGGTTTTTCTAAGATAGGAGAATTCCGGCAAAAACATTCACTACCAGCAGGATTAACTCTCTTCTATGTGGAATACTAAAACAGAGGTCGAACCGGGATCCCACCTCTCGGCGTCTACAAATTATCCACTTATCTCCGGCCCAAGGCGGGTTAAATGGTGTTGATTATTATGCCTGTAACTTGAAGGCTGATTGTTATCTTTTCCTGATACGGGCCGCCTCCACCAAATAATCTACCATCTATTGATAAAATTATTTTTATCGGTGGGTGGTTTTATTATGCTTTGGAATGGGTTGAAATAACCGATTCTTATAAATTATCAAGAATTAAAAGTGCAGTAAAATCAAAAGTTTAACTTCGACACGCTTTCTTTAACCGTTTGGAACGATAGCATCAAATTAATATCAAAATATTTGCATGTCAGTTTTGTCGCCTCAGTTGAAAAAAAATAAAGTTTGCTATAAGTATATCGCCCTAAAAGCTAATATATTTGGAAAGAGGCGAAGATGATGAAAATCCTGGTAATCAACCCCGGCTCCACCTCCACAAAAATCAGTCTGTTTGAAGATGATACTTTGCTTTTTGAAGAAAGCGAGTTTCACGATGCCCCTATCCTGTTGCAGTATCCCTCAGTGGATGCGCAGATACCCTTTCGTAAACAGGTAATTTTGGACATATTACGACGGCATGGTTACGCTCCTGAGGATGTAGATGTATTTGTGGGGCGCGGTGGAAGCGCCTATCCTCAGCGTGCAGGTGTAATGCCAATTGATGAGCGGCTCTACCGTGATACATTGAATGCAGTGGGCGGCAGCGACTATCCAGCAAAGCTGGGTGTGCTGTTGGCCTATGAGCTATGCCTGGAGTACGGCGGAAAAATGTTCACTGTCAACCCTACCAATACTGATGAACTTTGCGACTATGCCCGCATGACCGGCATTGCCGGTGTGTACCGTTATGCCCAGTCGCATGTCTTAAATCAAAAAGCAGTAGCCTATTACCATGCAAAATCAATAGGCAGGCGCTATGAGGACTGCCGCTTTGTGGTTGCCCATATTGACGGTGGCATAACGATAAGTGCCCATGACTGCGGAAAAATGGTGGATGGAAACGTAGGCTCGGGAGGAGACGGCCCCTTTACCCCCACCCGCATTGGCAGTGTACCGGTACTATGCCTGCTGGACTATATTGAGAAGCATTCCCTGGAGGAAGTACGGCTCATGTGTTCCCGTGCCGGTGGCTTTGTTAGCCATTTTGGCACTTCCGATGCGGACAAGGTTCGCCGCATGGTGGAAGCAGGAGACCGGAAAGCGACATTGATCTGGAACGCCATGATTTATCAGATCTGCAAAGAAATCGGAGCAATGAGCACCGTGCTCTGCGGCAAAGTGGACGGCATATTGTTGACCGGCGGGCTTGTCCGTTTTGAGGATATTGTGGAGGGCATCCGCAAACGCTGTGGCTGGATAGCCCCAATCACCGTCTACCCCGGAGAAATGGAACAGGAGGAAATGGCAAGAGCCGTGCTGCGAGTTATACGCGGAGAGGAAGATGCACACCCTTATACCGGAGAACCGGTATGGAAAGGCTTTGATTTTTAGTATGACCGTATATTACATGTGCTGCTTTTTGCATAGAACGGACGCAGATTGTTTTGGTTTCTGACGGACGATATCAGCACTTGATAAAGGAATAATCGTGTGAGGGTCGATTTGTATTGAGCTTGAAGTTTTGCTTAATGTGTAGTATAAAAAATAAATATAAAAAATAGAAAGGGATATGTTTATGAAACTCGTTTATACTGGAAAAACGAAAGATGTCTATGCTTTAGATGATGGCAATTATCTTTTGAAGTTTAAGGATGATGTCACAGGTGAAAATGGAGTTTTTGATCCGGGAGCCAATACCGTTGGTTTGACTATTGAGGGAGCAGGAAAGGCAGGACTTCGCCTTACGAAATATTTCTTTGAAAAATTAAATGAGCTCGGAATACCTACACACTATATAGATGCCGATCTCGAAAACGCAACTATGACGGTGAAAAGAGCTACTCTATTTGGGGAAGGGTTAGAGGTTATCTGCCGCTATCGGGCAGTGGGAAGTTTCTTACGGCGTTATGGGAAATACGTAAAAGAAGGGCAGCCTTTGGATGCCTTCGTCGAGGTTACCTTGAAAGATGATGAACGAAATGACCCTCCTATTAGTGAAGATGCCCTGGATATGCTGGGAATAATATCGAAAGATGAATACAAGGAATTAAAAAGTTTAACTCAAAAGATAGCTGCTATCATAAAGGAAGAACTCGCCCAGAAAGGCCTTGAATTATATGATATAAAATTTGAATTTGCTAGGATAGGCGAAGACAAGCATATTGCCTTAATCGATGAAAATTCAGGTGGGAATATGAGAGTCTATCAAAATAGCAAGAGAGTTGACCCGTTAGAGCTGGAAAGGCTGATCCTTAATCCGTGAAGCTTTCCTATTGAGGCGCTTCCGCTTTGTTTTTACCAAAGATCTTCCAAGGCTATGCAAAGTCCGGTAAAGCCCGGGTGTTGTATAACGTCTTCTCCCATTCCAGTTGGCGTAGATGCCATCTTGCAGGGAGAAACATTCGAAAGTTTCCTCTGGACTGGCAAGCCAATAGTGTTGCACCCGGGCTTTTTTGTTATATCCGCTTGGCTGTTACCGCCAGGTGGAAGTGGGGGCCGCCTTGGTGGAACAGGAGATTATCCAGCGGGAGGAGGCCAACTTAAAAAGGCATTTTAAGCACGCCCGCTTCCCCTATCTCAAGATCCTGGAAGGGTATGATTTCAGCCTTATCTCCTCCCTTAACAAATATAAAGTCTTGTTTCTGGCTCAAGGTGAGTTTATCGAAAAAAGAGTGTATCATTTTCTCCAATTATCATCGCCGCAGTGTTGCACGAAGCCGCAATGGGTGAAGGAACAAATTCAGCGCATCAATAATATTGGTTACCGCTATATCCGCCTGAAGTAATGTTGCTACCGAACATCCCTCCTGACCGATAACCGCAATAGACAAGTCAGCCCGCTTAAACATTTCCAGATCGTTATTTCCATTCCCGATGACTGCTACCCCTTCTGGATTAAGGGCAGCTATGAAATTTGCCTTATCAATCGTTTCCTGAGCAGAACTTACAGTGAACAATTTGATACCCAGCTCCCGGGCCACTTGGGCTCGGGTTCCGAAAGTATCGGCCGTTAATAAGTGAATATTGAGTTTGCCTTTTAATTGCTCAATCAATTGGGCAACACCCTCAGGCAATAAGCCATCAGTTGTCAAAGTGCCATTCAGATCCAAAACTAAATGATGGATTTCTAAGTCGTCTCCCCCTGGAATTGATACTCTGATCATAACCCCTACTCCTTTTCCTTATCTTCCAGATAGACCATTATACCGCAATTTCCAGCTGTCCCAAATGGTCTCCTGGGCCGCTTTTCTCCTAGAAAAGAATTTCAATCTGGTAGCGTTTTTTTAAAGTCTTCATATCGTAGCGTTTTTAAGGTCATAAGATGGAGGCTAACCCCGGCACCGATAAGCAACAGAAATATCCTTATATGAAGGCTGTCTATAATTGACATAGAGATAAGGAGCGTTAGCCATAAAAAGATTAATGTTCCTATTTTTGTGCTTTTGGTAACTGCTCTATAGGTAATGTAATTATAAATGTAAGTTCCGAAGAGCCTATGGTTAATCAACCAGTTATATAAGTGCTGTGAACTTTTCAGGTAGCAATACGAAGCCAGGAGCAGAAAAGGAGTAGTAGGTAGAACGGGAAGAAAGATGCCAATGACCCCTAAAGCCAGTGATATTGAGCCAAGGGATATCAACACATATTTTTTGATTGTATATTTCATTTTTGTTAGCCTCTGCATTAATAATTTATAAGAAGCAGATTTAATGTCCCTTTGTGCTGTATTTTTTTGTATAGTAAGGAGATAGGATTTACACAGAACAATAACACAAAAAATTATAGCATACTTAAATATGCTGGGAAAGGAATACCGTTGTATGTGGTAAACATTTCCCGGCATGGAAGGTTTAAGTGCCGGGGGCTTCGTCAAATTTTCTTGTGGGATATTTTGAGTGAGGTTGGCCGGGGAGGGTTGCGGTATATTATTCCTTGTAGTAATCTTGAAGCCCAGGCCTGCGGCAAGTTTTGTCACCGGATATAAAGTTGAGAGCGTTGGCTTCTACCGGCGTAGTAGCGCAAACCAGCTGTTTATTGACTGTAAAGGCCGATTCTGGCAACGTTAACAAAAAAATAGCCCTTTAAGGGCTATCCGATTGTGAGTTGGCGGATTTCGATTTGGGAAGAAATTCAGCAGAGCTTTCTTCCTTAGCCCTGAGTGCTTTTTCCACTTCTGCCAGCTTTGAAAATCTTCCCTTAGCTTTTTTATTTTCGGCCATTTTACACCACCTCTGAGGGTAGCTTATCAATTTTTGGTTATTATTATACATGACGGTGGTATCTGACCATAAAAGAACAACCCGGGTTGGGGCCGGGTGATATATATAACATTATTTATATATAAGAGAGGAGGTTAACCTATTACATAATAGTACATATATGCGGGCCAACAAAGGTAAATTTTTTGATTTAAGTGGATAGTTTTGCTTAATTAATCTTATTTTTCCAGGGGTTGCTTCCTGCAGATTAAATGGTATACTTAATATTGATAAAGGTAGGTGTCAATTGTTACCCCGGGGTGGTACCGGGGTTTTTGGGTGTTTGATAGGAGGACAGGCACTTAAAACAATCAGTTCAGGGCAAGATTAGGTCTATATAATTAATTATATACCTATCTCGATTGTTTAGGAGGAAGACGTTAGTTAGATGGATATTTCGCTGCAGGATGTCTTATTTTCTTTTTTGGGTGGCCTGGGACTGTTCTTATTTGGCTTAAGGTTTATGTCCGATGCGTTGCAAACAGTTGCTGGCGATAAAATGCGGATGATTTTAGATCATGGAACCAAAAGCCCTATAAGGGGGGTATTTACGGGTACTATTGTTACCGGTTTAATTCAAAGCAGTAGTGCCACTACGGTTTTGACTGTCGGTTTGGTCAACGCCAAGTTGCTAACTCTGCGGCAGGCAATTGGCGTGATAATGGGTGCCAATATAGGTACAACCATTACAGCCTATCTAATTGGTTTTAATTTAAAGGATTATGCGTTACCGATAATAGCTGCCGGCGCTTTAATCCTTTTGTTTTCTAAAAACAAAAAAGCCCAGATGGTAGGACAAGCTATTTTTGGCTTTGGCACTTTGTTTTTCGGCCTGACTATCATGGGAAATGGCATGGAACCCCTAAAGGACTTGCCATATTTCACCAGGCTGATGACTTCTATAGACAATAACTCGTTAATTGGGGTAATTATCGGTACTATTTTTACTTTCATCGTTCAGAGCAGCAGTGCCACCATCGGTGTGCTGCAGGAGCTGGCACTGCAAGGTGCAGTTACCTACCATCAGGCAGTGCCGATTCTTTTTGGCGACAATATAGGTACTACCGTAACTGCTTTGCTTGCAGCCCTGGGTACAAGTGTAGCTGCCCGGAGGGCTGCTTTGACGCATTTTATCTTTAATTTAATAGGCACCCTGATTTTTCTCCCCTTGTTTTTACTGGGCATATTTGAAAAGGTGATTATTTTTGTTACCAACTTTATTTTTGCTCCTATCTCTGGTTCAGCTCTGACCTGGGGAACTCTTAATGTAAAACTGCAAATTGCCCAAACCCACGCGTTATTTAATATTTGTAATACGATTATTCATTTGCCTTTGGTAGCTTTATTGGCTCTTATCGTTACTAAATTAATTCCCGATAGAGTTGAAGAGCAGGAGGTTAAAGAATACAGAACGCAATTTATTGACAAACGTTTCCTGAACAATCCTTCAGTAGCGCTTTCACAGGCGGTCAGGGAAACGCTACGTATGGGCGAACTTGCTAAATTAGCTTTTATTAATGCTATTGAGTATTTTGATACTCATAAGGAAGAGCTTTATAGGAGGTCGATTATACTAGAAGATACCCTTGACATTTTAGAACGGGAGATAACCGATTATGTTGTCCTGGCTTCGGAAAAAAGATTGTCCAAGCAGAATTCAAAACGCGCCTATATTATTTTGCAGTCCCTGAATGACATTGAAAGAATCGGCGATCACTGCGAAAATATTATTGAGCAGGCAGAATATGTACATGAAAACAGTATCGTTTTTTCCGAGGAAGCCAGGGATGAACTATCAGCGATTATAAAATTAACGGGCGAAACCCTGGAGGCAGCGCTTAAAGCATTGGGAAATAATGATACAGAAGCTGCCAGACAGGTGTACCATAACGAAAAGATAATTGACTCCATGCATGTAGAGTACCGCAGATCTCACATTAAAAGATTAAACGAAGGAATTTGTACCGGTAGTAACGGTGCGGCCTTTTTAGATGTCCTATCCAATCTGGAAAGAATTAGTGACCACTGCCTGAACATTGTCGGTTATGTTCTGGGAGAACGTTAGCCACATAGCTAGATAATAAGCCGGCAAATTATAATCGATACCTGTTTTTTTGCAGGCAGGCTGATGCTGAATAATATGAAGCATTTCTCAAACTAAATAAGGGGTAGTATTTAACCAGAGGTGATGGCAAGATGGCTCGTAAAGAAAAAGGCAATAGAAAAATAGCGCCGGCTATGGAAGAAGAGTTAAACCGCAGGGCCACGAAAGAGGAAAAGCGTAAAGGAGATACCACCCC
>JAAYGJ010000205.1 GCA_012727745.1 Clostridia bacterium
TAATAACACTGCCGAGCGGAGCGCCGTTAATAAGCACATCATAAATGCAACTTTCTATTTTGAGGCGATTAATCCCCAGACCGCTAGTAGCATTGCCCTGAGGGTCTATATCTATCAGGAGCACATTTTTGCCTTCCTGGGCGATAAAAGCACTTAGATTAATCGCTGTTGTGGTTTTACCAACCCCGCCTTTTTGATTGGCTACCGCCAATACCCTGCCCATCGATTGACCCTCTCCCTTTATTTTCTTCATTACTTCGTCATAAAAATGACCGTTCCTGCCTGTTTCCGCTTTTATTGCAGCCTATTAGCACCGAGGGGTCGCTTCTTAATCGTACCAGCTCGGCGCGGATATTGAAGAGGGGTCGATTTTTCTTTTTTTATTACAATTAGTTGTCGTATTTCCGTTTCCGCTAAAAGTTGCCGCTGCCATATTCCCAGTTCTTTGCCCCCAAGCACGGGGATAGCTTTGACGGCTTCTTCCAGCTCTTTTTCTCCCTCCGGCCCCTTGTAAGCCACCATGCAGCCACCGGTTTTTACAAAGGGCAAGCAGTATTCAACCAGGATGTTTAACCTCGCTAAAGCCCTTGCCACAGCAAGGTCGAATTGTTCACGGTAATTTGCCAGCCGTGCTAAGTTTTCCGCACGTCCCCAGATGCATTCAACTCCGGTTAGACCGAGACTGGCAACAGCCCGCTGTAAAAAATCAACTTTTTTTTTCCTGGCCTCTAGCAAGGTCAATCTTATCCCGGGGCAACATATTTTTAACAGTATGCCGGGTAAGCCAGCACCGGTGCCAACATCAATTACAGAGACATCGTTTTTAAGCTCCAGAACAGAAAACAAGAGGAGGGAATCCAGTACGTGTTTGCGCCAGATTTCATCCTCCTCCGTAATTGCAGTTAGATTGAGTTTTTTATTGCCTTCTTGCAGTAGCTTTATATAAGCTTCGATCATGGCAATTGTAGCAGGAGTTATTTCCAAATTGA
The DNA here is from genome assembly GCA_012727745.1 of Clostridia bacterium. Classification (GTDB taxonomy): domain Bacteria; phylum Bacillota; class DSM-521; order Neomoorellales; family Neomoorellaceae; genus JAAYGJ01. The sequence continues at coordinate 990 of JAAYGJ010000205.1, forward strand.
GGCTACCTTTAATAGCTGCCAGGACGTTATCTTTAGCCGGCACACTCTTTGACCCCTTCCCGCCGTTTTTGCTCTAAATAGACAAGTAAAACATTTATATCCGCCGGGGTAACCCCGGGTATCCGTAAAGCTTGCCCCAATGAGCGTGGTTTCACTCTTTCAAGGTGGTCTACGCTTTCCCGGGAGAGGCCCTTGATCTGACGATAATTAATTGTCTCGCTCAGTTTTCTATTTTCCAGTTTTGCCATGCGTTCCACCTGAGCTTTTTCTTTGGCAATATAACCTTCATACTTTATTATCATTTCAATTTCACTCGCTATATCAGGCTCATAAGAGGGCAGTAATCCTGCTTCCAGCAGATGCTCATACTTAACCCGGGGTCTTTTGAGCAGGTTTGCTACGCTAGCCGTACCACGCAATGGCGTTTCGCCGCAGCGCTCTAATACTTGCTGCACTTCATAGTTACAACTGCTGACATACTGCTTACGTAGCCTCTGAACGCCTTCTGTTATCTTTTTTTCTTTAGCCTCTAACTGCCTGTAGCGTTTTTCATCAAGAAGCCCGATCTGATAGCCAATCGCCCCCAGGCGCAGGTCAGCATTATCTTCTCGCAACAGCAGCCTGTATTCTGCCCGCGCTGTTAACATGCGGTAAGGCTCATTTACACCTCTGGTGACCAAATCATCTATTAACACCCCAATATAAGCCTGTTCCCGTCCTAAAATCAAAGGCTCTTTGTTTTTTATCATCAGGGCCGCATTAATGCCAGCCATAAGCCCTTGCGCTGCTGCTTCTTCATAACCGGAAGTACCGTTAACCTGGCCGGCAGTGAACAAACCGCTAATTTCCTTGTGCTCAAGGGTCAGCTTTAATTGGCTGGGATCCAGACAATCATATTCAATAGCATATCCCGGTCTCGTTATTTCTGCTTTTTCCAGCCCGCGAACGCTGTGTACCATTGCCACCTGTACATCTTCAGGTAAACTGGTTGACAGGCCCTGTACATACCATTCGGCAGTATGCAACCCTTCTGGTTCCAAGAAAACCTGATGGCTCTCTTTATCGGCAAAGCGCACTATTTTGTCCTCTATCGAAGGACAATAGCGTGTCCCCTGGCCCTCAATCTTCCCGCTAAATAAGGGTGCCCGGTCCAGATTATCCCTGATAATGCGGTGAGTTCTCTCATTTGTGTGGGTGAGGTAACAGGGAACGTTAGGCCGCTGGCTGTTGTCCTCCCAGAAAGAGAAATTCAGGCGCTGATCATCGCCCGGCTGTGCTATTAATTTGTCCCAATCTATAGAATGGGCGTTTAACCGTGGTGAAGTCCCTGTCTTAAAGCGCAATAATCTTAAACCCAGTTCTTTTAAATTATCCGTCAGGGCAACAGACGGGAATTGACCGTTTGGCCCTCCTTCGTAGGCAACATCGCCAATTATAATCCTGCCTTTGAGATAAGTGCCTGTAGTTAATACTACCGCACGACAGCTAAAAACAGCCCCGGTTCTGGTCATCACCCCTGTTACTCGTCCGCCTTCTGTTAGAAGCCGCACAACTTCGGCTTGCTTTACTGTCAAATTTTCCTGATTTTGTAAATTTATAGTCATTAGCTGCTGGTAAAGTTTCTTGTCCGCTTGGGCACGCAAAGCCCTTACCGCCGGCCCTTTGCTTCGATTGAGGCGTCTAATTTGAATGCGGCTCCGGTCTGTATTGAGGCCAATTATACCCCCTAGAGCATCAATTTCCCTTACCAGATGACCTTTAGCCGGGCCGCCAACTGAAGGGTTACAGGGCATCATCGCGATACTATCCATGTTCATTGTTAATAGCAGGGTACGGCATCCCATTTTAGCTGCTGCCAAAGCTGCTTCACAACCGGCATGGCCCGCACCGATTACTACTAGATCATATTTGCCGGCCATATACATCTTTTTCACCTTCCTCTCCGTTAGCACCAGGTACTTATTATTTATTTACCAATGCAAAATTGGCTAAAAATAGTGTCCAGCAAATCTTCCCGGGTTGTAGCCCCGGTAATCTCCCCTAAATTATTAATTGCTGCCCATAAATCAATAGCAATTAAATCAAAAGGTATACCATTTTCCCAGGCACTGATAGCTGCCTCTAAATGCTCCCTGCACTTTGCCAGAGCGGCGCGGTGGCGAGCTCTGGTGAGCAGCGGTTCGCCATGAACAGAAATATTTTTGCCGCCCAGGACAACTTCTTGTATTTTTGCCGTCAGTTCGTCCAAGCCTGTGCCTTCACGTGCTGAGATAGTTATAACAGGGTATTCTCTAATTACTTCCGTATTTACCTTTTCGGTTAGCAGATCGGCTTTATTGCCTACAATAATAATATTCTTTGCTTCGATCTCGTTTAAAATCTGTCTATCGGCAGCAATAAACCCTTCACTGAGATCATAAAGAAACAACACCACATCAGCAGCATTGACTGCTTTTTTGGTTCTTGCAACCCCGATACTCTCCAGAACATCTTCAGTTTCCCTAAGGCCCGCTGTATCGATAAGACGGCAGGGAAAGCCGCCCAGTTGTGTTATTTCTTCAATAGTGTCACGCGTTGTCCCGGGTATATTACTGACAATTGCCCGTTCCTGCTGCAAGAGGGCATTTAATAAACTCGATTTGCCAACATTTGGCCTGCCTACAATAGCAATCTTAATACCTTCGCTCAAAAGGCGACCTTCTTCCCAGGTGTCAAGAAGTTTTTCTACCGCGCTTATGGCCTGGTGTAATTTATTAAGCTCACTAGCATCGACTTCGCCTACTTCATCCGGGAAATCCAGGCTTGCTTCGATAGCAGCCAGGGGGCTTTTTATAAGCAATTCTATTTCTTTAAGTTTTTGAGAAAGTTTTCCTTCCAGCTGACCCAGGGCGGCTTTCATCCCGGCGTTACTGCGAGCTCTAATGATATCCAGCACTGCCTCGGCCTGAGTTAAGTCGAGGCGGCCATTTAAAAATGCCCGGCGGGTGAACTCCCCTGGTTCAGCCAATCTGGCTCCCAAATGGAGTACCAGCTGCAGTACCCGGGCTACAGCCAGAGGACCGCCATGA
>JAAYGJ010000206.1 GCA_012727745.1 Clostridia bacterium
GATGCTTTTGCTCCTAACGCCAAAATAATTCATATCGAGATCGACGCTGCCGAGATTGGGAAGGTTGTAGAGGCCCATATTCCTATTGTCGGTGATGCCCGTGAGGCATTACAGGCTTTACTGGCTAAACTGGATAGCAGCAGCGCTCACCCTGACTGGCACCAGCAGATTCGGGAGTGGCAGGAAAAGTACCCCATATCTTATGATGAATGTGGCTTGAAACCCCAGTATGTGATTGAGCAATTATATAATTTAACCGGGGGACGGGCTATTGTCAGTACTGATGTGGGCCAGCATCAGATGTGGGCCATCCATCACTACCTCCTAGAACGGCCGCGGGCTTTTCTTTCTTCCAGCGGCTTGGGGACTATGGGTTACGGTTTGCCGGCGGCTATTGGTGCTGCGATTGCCCGCCCTGGCGAGACGGTGGTCGTTATCACCGGGGACGGCAGCTTGCAGATGAATATCCAGGAGCTGGCTACTCTTAGTTATTACCGTATTCCGGTAAAGATTGTCCTCCTGGACAACGGTTACCTGGGTATGGTGCGCCAGTGGCAGGAATTCTTTTTTGACAGCCGCTATGCTTATACGGAAATAGGCAGCAGCAATCCGGACTTTGTCAAAATAGCCGAGGCTTATCGTGTGCCTGCTCGGCAGGTGACGGAACGGGATGGGGTTATTCCGGCTTTGGAAGAGGCCCTGGCCACCGACGGTCCTTTTTTGGTAGACATTAAAGTGGACCGGGAAGAGAATGTCCTGCCGATGGTGCCTCCTGGCGGGGTTTTAAATAAGATGGTTATGGGAGGTAGGCGAGTATGAAACGGACCCTGTCGGTTTTAGTAGAGAATCGTCCTGGAGTTTTAACCAGAGTAGCCGGTCTATTCAGCCGCCGGGGTTACAACATTGACAGCCTGGCTGTGGGCCGCACCGAAACCCCTTCCCTTTCGCGGATGACCATCGTTGTTGACGGTGACGAGCGGATTATTGAACAGGTATGCAAGCAGCTGCACAAGTTGATCGACGTGATTAAGCTTAGCGATATTACCGATGAGCCCCATGTGGACCGGGAATTAGTTTTGATCAAAGTAAATGCTGAACCGGCTGTCCGGGGTGAGATTATGCAGATAGTTGACATCTTTCGGGCCCGGATTGTGGATATTGCCCGCAATAGCCTGATTATTGAGGCTACCGGGGATGCCGGCAAGATTGATGCAATCGAAAATTCGTTACGCCCCTTTGGCATCCGGGAAGTGGTAAGGACTGGTAAAATAGCCATGCTTCGGGGCAGCAAAGAATAAGGGATTGGAGGCAGGCAGCGATGGCTGAGGAACGTAGCGGTGCCCGGGCTTTGCTGGAAGTTTTACAGCAGGAAGGGGTTGAGCTAGTTTTTGGCTATCCGGGCGGAGCTGTTTTGCCCCTGTATGATGAATTGGGCCGCAGCAGTATCCGCCATGTCCTGGTACGTCAGGAGCAGGCTGCCGTCCATGCAGCCAGCGGTTATGCTCGCGTCAGCGGCAAGACCGGGGTTTGTTTCGCCACTTCGGGTCCGGGGGCAACTAACCTGGTGACGGGTATTGCCACGGCTTACATGGATTCAGTGCCGGTGGTAGCTTTCACCGGCCAGGTGCCGACGACTATGGTCGGCAGCGATGCCTTCCAGGAAACAGATATTACCGGCATTACCTTGCCTATTACCAAGCATAATTACCTTGTCAACGATGTTAAGGACCTGCCCCGGATTGCCAAGGAAGCGTTTTATATTGCCAGTACCGGTCGCCCTGGCCCGGTACTGGTGGATATCCCAAGAGATGTAGCATTGACTCCCTGCCAGGAAGCAGTGCCGCAAGAGGTGGAGCTGCGGGGCTATAAACCTACCTACCAGGGGCATCCTGGACAGATACGGGCCCTGGCCCAATTATTGGCCGAGGCTAAACGCCCCCTGATATTTGTCGGCGGTGGGGTAGTGGCTTCAGGTGCCGAGGAGCTTTTGCGCCAGTTGGCTGAAAAAATCCAGATCCCGGTGGCTACCTCCCTTACCGGGCTGGGGGCTTTTCCTGAAGATCATCCCCTTTCTTTAGGATTGATTGGCCTGCATGGTAAGCCCTATGCCAATTTTGCTGTCAAGGAATGTGACCTGCTGCTGGGTCTGGGCGTGCGCTTTGATGAACGCGTAACCGGTGCTTTACAACAATTTGCTCCCCAGGCCAAAATTGCCCATCTGGATATTGACCCGGCAGAAATTGGTAAGAATGTTAGGGTCGATTTACCCCTGGTCGGTGATTTGAACTGCATTATCAAAGAGTTGCTGCCGCTTCTGAAGCCTTACGACGCTGCTCCATGGCTGGCGCGGATTAAGGCTTTACGCAGCAGCTACCCCCTTATCGCCAGTCCCGGCGGTGAGCTGCAGACACCGTGGGTTATTGAACGTCTGGGGGAAATGACCCGCGGCAGAGCGATTATTACTACTGATGTCGGTCAGCACCAGATGTTTGCGGCACTGTTTTACGGTTATACTGAGCCGCGTACTTTCATTTCTTCCTGCGGCCTGGGCACGATGGGATATGGCTTGCCGGCGGCCATCGGTGCCGCGCTGGCCCGTCCGGATAAGCAGGTGTGGCTGGTTACCGGAGAGGGTAGTTTACAGATGCATATGGCCGAACTGGCTACGGCCCGGGAACAGGGCTTAGCTATAAAAATCCTGCTTTTTAATAATAATTGCCTGGGGATGGTGCGCCAGCTTCAGCATGATTATTATCAGGGCCGTTATACGGCTGTCAAGTTTAGCGGCAATCCTGATTTTGTCCGTCTGGCTGAATGTTATGGAGCTGCTGCTTTGCGCATCAGCAAGCCTGAAGAAGTAGTGCCGGCGTTGGCAGAGGCAATGCAAAATGATCGTTTAACTTTGATTGAATGCCTGGTGAGCGAAGAAGAAATGGTTAATACTATGGCCCCACCGGGTGAAGTGATCAGGTAAATATTTTTCCAGGGGAAGGTTGATGTTTTGTGCCAGAAGAACCAAGAAAAATTTATATCTTTGATACCACCCTGCGCGATGGAGAGCAATCGCCGGGTGTAAGCCTTAACCTCAAAGAAAAACTGGAAATAGCTCACCAATTAGCCCGCCTCGGTGTGGATGTGATTGAGGCAGGTTTTCCTATAGCTTCGCTCGGGGACTTTGAGGCGGTCCGGGCGGTGGCGGCAGAAGTAGAGGGGCCGGTAATCGCCGGCCTTGCTCGGACTAACGAGCGGGATATTGACCGCGCCTGGGAGGCCCTTCAGGTAGCCAAACGCCCGCGTATTCACGTATTTATTGCTACTTCTGATATCCACCTGAAGTATAAACTGCGCATGAGCCGGGAACAGGTGCTGGAGGCAGTCCGCAAGGGTGTTAGCCTTGCTAAAAGTTACTGCGAGGATGTTGAATTTTCTCCTGAAGACGCTTCCCGTAGCGATCTCGATTTTTTGTGCCAGGTGCTGGAAACAGCTATTGCCTGCGGCGCTACGGTGGTAAATATTCCCGATACGGTAGGTTATGCCACACCGCAGGAATTTGGACAGCTTATTAAGCAGATTCGCCAGCGAGTTGCCGGGAACGAACGGGTCCAGATTAGCGTCCACTGTCATAACGACCTGGGGTTGGCGGTAGCCAATTCTCTGGCAGCTATTGAAAATGGGGCGACACAAATCGAAGGCACTATTAACGGTATAGGTGAGCGGGCCGGCAACACAGCCCTGGAAGAGTTGATCATGGCTCTTTACACCAGGCGTTATTACTATAATTGCCGGACTGCGATTGTAACTCAAGAAATATACCGTACCAGCAAGCTGGTGAGCAGGCTTACCGGTATGCCGGTGCAGTACAACAAAGCTATAGTTGGTAAGAATGCCTTTACCCATGAGGCCGGTATTCACCAGGATGGCGTCTTAAAAGAGCGGACCACCTATGAAATTATGAACCCGGCTATGATCGGCTTGATTCAAGACAATATTTATCTGGGCAAACATTCCGGCCGTCATGCTTTACGCCAGCGTTTGGAGCAGCTGGGATTTAAACTGAATGAAGCCGAATTGGATAGGGCTTTTGCGCGCTTTAAGAATTTGGCTGACCGCAAGAAGGAAATCAGTGACCGTGACCTGGAAGCTATAGTGGCACATGAGGTTAAAGATATTCCGGAAAAATTCGTCCTGGAACATATCCACATATCTACTGGCAATCGGGTTGTGCCTACAGCCACTATTGGCCTGCGGTTAAACGGGACTCTGCGGGAAGAGGCTGCTTGCGGCGAAGGCCCCGTGGATGCAGCTTTTAATGCTATTGACAAAGCTACCGGAATTCCGGTATGCCTCAAATCCTATCACCTCAGTGCCGTTACCGGCGGCAAGGATGCTGTCGGCGAAGTAACGGTTAAAGTGGAATATAATAACAAAGTATACATCGGTCGCGGCATCAGTACTGATATCCTGGAGGCCAGTGCCCGTGCTTACCTCAACGCTGTCAATAAAGTGGTCTACGAGCTGGGGGATGAGGTCTTGGCGGCGAAACCGGTTGAGGCTGGAGCGGCGAAATAGGGCCTGTACTATCAGAAAAATGTTATCTGCATATGAAAGAGGGGTTAAACCGTGGGAATGACTATTACTGAGAAAATCCTGGCCGCTCATGCCGGCCTGGAGCAGGTTGAACCGGGCCAACTGGTAAATGCCAGGATTGACCTGGCCCTGGGAAATGACATTACCGCACCGCTGGCCATTAAAGAATTTCGCAAGCTAGGTGTTAAAGTATTTGATCCAGAGCGGATTGCCCTGGTGCCGGATCATTTTACTCCGGCCAAGGATATAAAGTCAGCTGAACAGGCCAAGCTATTACGGGATTTTGCCCGGGAACAGAAAATAAGCAACTATTTTGAAGTTGGCCGCATGGGTATCGAACACTGTCTGTTACCGGAGCAGGGCCTGGTTGGCCCCGGGGATCTGGTTATTGGCGCCGACTCCCATACCTGCACTTATGGTGCCCTGGGAGCGGTAGCTACCGGCATTGGCTCTACTGATCTGGCGGCGGCTATGGCTACCGGTGAATGCTGGTTCAGGGTACCGGAAACCATCCTGTTGCGTTATCACGGCCAGTTGCAGCCCTATGTAGGCGGTAAGGATTTGATTATTTATACGATCGGCCAGATCGGTGTTGACGGCGCTCGCTACATGGCGATGGAGTTTACAGGTGAGGCTATTGCTGCCCTCTCTATGGACGGTCGCTTTACCATGGCCAACATGGCGATTGAGGCAGGGGCCAAGAACGGTATTTTCCCGGTTGATGCTAAAACCCTGGCCTATATCGAAGGGCGGCTGCAGCGGGACTACCGTGTTTTTCAAAGTGACGCTGACGCTACCTATGCCGAGATCATAGATATTGATGCCAGTTCGATTGAGCCGCAGGTAGCTTTGCCCCATCTGCCGGAAAATGCCAGAAGTGTACGGGAGCTGGGAGAGATAAAAATTGACCAGGTGGTAATCGGCAGCTGTACCAATGGCCGCCTTGAGGATCTGCGGCAGGCGGCAGCAATCCTGAAAGGCCGCCAGGTGCATCCGGAAATCAGAGCGATTATCATCCCCGGGACCCAGCAGATTTATAGAGAAGCCCTAGACGAAGGGTTAATTCAGATTTTCATTGACGCCGGGGCTGCTGTCTCCACGCCCACCTGCGGACCCTGCCTGGGAGGGCATATGGGTATTTTGGCTAAAGGAGAACGGGCTGTAGCTACTACCAATCGTAATTTTGTCGGCCGCATGGGCCATCCTGAGAGCGAAGTTTATCTGGCCGGCCCGGCAGTAGCTGCTGCCAGCGCGATTAAAGGACGAATAGCTGCTCCCGAGGAGGTAAGATAATGATTATTCAGGGTAAATGCCACACCTTTGGCAATGATATCGATACGGACGTTATTATCCCGGCCAGGTATTTGAACACGTCCGACCCGCAAGAGCTGGCGCGGCACTGTATGGAGGACCTTGACCCCGGTTTTGCCGGGCGGGTACAGCAGGGGGATATAATTGCTGCCGGCAAGAATTTTGGTTGCGGCAGCTCCAGAGAACATGCCCCCCTGGCTATCAAGGCGGCAGGGGTCAGGGCAGTGATTGCCGCTTCTTTTGCCCGGATTTTTTACCGCAATGCGATCAATATTGGCTTGCCTATCTTTGAGTCAGCAGCTGCTGCTGCAGGCATACAAGCCGGTGATGAAGTTAAGATAGATGCTGAGCAAGGTGTAATCGTTAATTTAACCCGGGGGGAAAGCTATGAGGTTACTCCCCTCCCACCCTTCATACAGGAGATTATTGCTGCCGGCGGCTTAATGCCCTGGGTGGCCCGGAAGGTGAATCGCGATGTATAAAATAGCAGTTTTACCCGGCGATGGCATTGGTCCTGAAATAGTGCCGGAGGCCATTAAGGTACTGGAAGCTGTCAGCCGGCTTTATGATATTGAGTTTCAATATACTGAGGCCCTAATCGGCGGGGCGGCTATTGACAAGCGGGGGCAAGCCCTGCCGCCGGAAACCCTGGAGCTATGCTACCAGAGCGATGCGGTACTGTTGGGTTCGGTAGGAGGGCCTAAATGGGATACTTTGCCGGCTGAAAAGCGGCCGGAGACGGCAGCCCTGTTGCCCCTACGCAAAAAGCTAGGACTTTACGCTAACCTGCGACCTGCTTATTTGTTTGCACCGCTGGCAGAAGCCTCGCCCCTGAAAAAGGAAGTGGTCAGCGGCACTGATTTGTTGATTGTCAGGGAACTGACCGGGGGACTTTACTTTGGCGAGAAAAAGCGGGAAAAGACAGTTACCGGTGAGGTGGCCTATGATACAATGGTCTATACCACTGAGGAGATCGAACGCATTGTCCGCCTGGCTTTCACTATAGCTCGCCAGCGTCGCCGTCATCTGACCAGCGTGGATAAAGCCAACGTGCTAACCAGCTCCCGCCTGTGGCGGGATACGGTGGAACGGCTGAAAAATGAGTATCCCGACGTGACGGTTACTCACATGTATGTTGATAACTGTGCTATGCAGCTGGTACGCCGCCCGGACCAGTTTGACGTAATTGTAACCGAGAATACCTTTGGCGATATTTTAAGCGACCAGGCTTCTGTCCTGACCGGCTCTTTGGGGATGATACCTTCAGCTAGCATTGGCGGCCGGGTAGCCCTCTATGAACCGGCAGGAGGCTCGGCCCCGGATATCGCCGGCCAGCAGAAGGCTAACCCGCTGGCTATGATTCTTTCGGCAGCAATGATGCTAAAATATTCATTCAAACTGGACCAGGCTGCGGCAGCAGTGGAGTCAGCTGTGGACCGCGTACTTGCTGAGGGCTATCGTACCCAGGATATTTATTCACCGGGTACCAAAGTGGTAGGTACGGCGGCTATGGGTGACCTGGTCCGGCAGGAGCTGGAAAGGGAGACAAGATGGAAAAAATCCTGATTTACGATACTACCCTGCGCGATGGTAGCCAGGGAGAGGGTGTTACTCTTTCGGTAGAAGACAAGTTAAAAGTCACGGCCAGTCTGGATCATCTGGGAGTGGATTACATTGAAGGCGGTTGGCCTTGGGCAAACCCCAAGGATATGGAGTTTTTCCTGCGGGCTAGAAAGATCAGCTGTCGGCATGCCCGCCTGGTAGCTTTTGGCCGTACGCGCAAACCGGATCAGCCTGCAAAGGAAGACCCCAATCTGCTGGCAATTATACGTACCGGGGTCAAGGTGGCAACTATCTTTGGCAAGTCGTGGAGCCTGCATGTGACCGAGGCCCTGGGTACTAGCCTGGCTGAAAACCTGAATATGATCAGGGAAAGTGTGGCTTTTCTGGTTGATCAGGGGCTGGAAGTAATCTACGATGCGGAGCACTTTTTCGACGGGTTTAAAGAAAACCCGGAGTATGCTCTGGCTACGTTGCAGGCGGCGGCAGATGCCGGTGCGAGCTGGCTGGTTTTATGTGATACCAACGGCGGCTGTTTGCCTGATGAGATCAAGGCAGCAGTAATGGCAGTTAAGGGGGAAATTTCGGTACCCCTGGGCATCCATGCCCATAATGACGGTGACCTGGCGGTTGCCAATACTCTGGTAGCAGTAACCTCCGGCTGTCGCCAGGTGCAGGGGACCATTAACGGTTATGGCGAACGCTGTGGTAATGCCAATCTCTGTTCCGTATTGCCCAATCTGGAGCTTAAGATGGGTTATCGCTGCTTGCCGCCCGGTCAACTGGCTAAGCTCACGGAAGTCTCTCGTTATGTAAGCGAGATAGCCAATGTGGTTCCTGCGGGCAACCAGCCTTTTGTAGGTTACAGTGCTTTTGCCCATAAAAGCGGCATCCATGTGAGTGCTGTATTAAAGCAACCCCATACCTACGAACATGTCACTCCCCAGGCAGTGGGCAATGAGCGCCGGGTGCTGGTGTCGGAACAGGCCGGGGCTAGTAACTTGCGTTACAAGGTAGAAGAAATGGGCATAGAGCTTTCTGCACAAGACGAAAAAACTATAATTAACGGTATCAAGGAGCTGGAACGGCAGGGATACCAGTTCGAAGGCGCCGACGCTTCCCTGGAGCTGTTTATGCGCAAGACGGTAGGCGATCTGCAGCGGCACTTTGAGGTAGAGTATGTTAAGACTTTGGTAGAAAAGCGAGCCGGGATGGACGCTATTTCGGAAGCGATTGTGAAACTAAAAGTTGATAATCAGGTAATCCATACGGCTGCGGAAGGTAACGGGCCGGTCAATGCGATGGATAATGCTTTGCGCAAGGCTCTGGAAGAGGCTTTTCCGGCAATCAGCCGTATGCGCCTGACTGACTACAAGGTGAGAGTTTTAGATGAAAAAGATGCTACCAGTGCCAAGGTAAGGGTCCTGATTGAATCTCGCGATGGCAGCAGCTCCTGGAATACAGTGGGAGTGTCCACCAATATAATCGAGGCTAGCTGGCAGGCTTTGCTGGATAGTATGGAATATGCTTTGTTAAAGCAAGCCGGAAAAACCAGGCGCAAAGTTGCAGCTAATTAAACAAGAGCCAGGCCCTTTCAAGGCCTGGCTCTCTTGTTAGCTATCTCAACCGGGGAACTGTTCAGTTTTGTTGTTTTTATCAGCAGACGGTTGGGGTTTGATATGCTGCCACTGGGGTAGAGGGGCAGCCGGTAACTCCAGGTCTTGTTCCTGTCTTATAACCGGGTAGATATTATAAAGATTATTGAGGTTATCAATAAGCCCACCGGTAAAGGTTAAGCCCTTTTCCAGGGTATGGGGGTCGCCGATAGCTTTAATGACCACCGGGTAAAGGAGTTTATGCCCGTCAACGGTAATATAAATCCTGTTGCCTTCCTCGAGATCTGCAATAGAGGAAAAGGCGCTGATGCGGATATCATTAATGGCCTGGGCTTCGGCACCTGAAGCCCAGAGTTCATTTAGCAGGTCAACTAAATCCATATACATTAGGGGAGCGTCTCCGGTGATAGTAACCGTAATACCATTGCCTTTTACAGGGGCAATACCGGTGCTCATCCGCAGGCGGGTCAATTCCTTTTCCAGGGTCTGCTCTGCTTCATTGCCGGCACCGGAATCAATTTTTAAGGTGAAATACTGCTGCTGCAGCTGGTTGATTTCTTCCTGGAGCTGGTTGCGTTTGTTATCCAGATTTCTCCACATGGCAACCAGGTCTGTGGTTTTTTGGGCCTCCAGAGAACTGGTCAGGTTTTGCTGAGTACGAAATTGGAGTGCCAGCAAAAGGCCCAGGATCAAAAAGACAACAGTTAATGATATTGACCAGCTTTTCCCTTTTACCATTTATTAATGCCCTCCTGCCTGTAGTAGCCGCAGGTGCTCTGACGGGAAGACACCGTTATAAGCCGGTAGAACCATTTCCGTGGCGGTTGTTATTTTGATGGGGAAATCACGGCTTTTCAGGTATGCGTATTCAAGGGACTGTTGTAGCGCTGCTGTCAGGGCCTCAGGGTCGCCTAGGGCCTGGATTTCGTAAGGCGGTGCTATTCTAGTAGAATTTACCAGAATGACAGTGCCAACGCAGCGAATATGGGAGGTAGTAACCAGCCGCAGGCCGTTGATGGCAATAGCTTCAGCACCGGCATTTTTTAAATCGTTAACCAGATAAAGAACATTTTTATCGTGTATAATATAATCCTCGGGCCGATAGGTAGCCGGAGAGCTTTTTTGGGCTGCCTGAGCGCCGGCATTATTGTCATCTACTACGACAGTTATACCGCTGCCGGCAACTGGCACCAGCCCGGCGTACAAACGCAGGGTTTCCAATTCTTTTTGCAACTGGGCCAGGCGGCCCTGTCCCTGGGAACTGTCCTTTTGCAGGTTATCTATATCCTGGCGCAATTTAGCAATGGTCTCTTCCAGGGCGGCATCTTCTTGTTCCAGGCTTTTAATAATATCAACCAGGCTGGGCTCCTGTTTGGCCTGGGCTTCGGCAATCAGATTAGCACGCAATTGCCAGGATACCAGCAAACCGGAAAAAAGGCTTACTATTAGCAGGGAAAGGTATACTTTGCGCACCAGGCTTTACCTCCTATGGCATTAGACGCGGGACGTTAGAGGCGGGATTTAGGATACTTCTCACTTTAGTGCTATTTTATCGGAAGTCAAAGCTGCTGGCAACTAGCAAAAACGGGCAAGCTTGAAAAGAAGGGATTTGAAAGACTTCTGTCGAATGAAGTGCCCTGACCTTCACATAATAAAACCACCGGGGCAAATGTGAGGTGGATAGCTTGGCAGTTTTCTGGCGTTATTTGCAGTCCCTGGGCTTTACCGATGTTTTACTAGCAGCTCTTGATATTGGCGTGGTTGCCTTCGTTGTTTACAAATTTATTATGCTTGTCAAGGGCACCCGGGCAGTCCAGCTTATTAAAGGTCTGGCTGTGCTGGTGATTGCGTCAGTTGCTGCCGAGAGGTTAAACCTGACTACGATTAACTGGATTTTAAGCCAGCTGCGCTTGATAATTATTGTTGCCCTGCCAATCGTCTTTCAGCCTGAATTACGCCGAGCGCTAGAACAGATAGGACGGGGCAAATTTTTATCCCGTTCGATTAAAGTATTGGGGACAGAA
>JAAYGJ010000207.1 GCA_012727745.1 Clostridia bacterium
CGGGGGCGGGGAATGGGGGCCAACAGACGCACGGTTGTTAACGGCAAGACATGCTTGCCGCCAGTAGCTGCCTCCCTAATGGCCTTAACAAGCGGCAGCGCTTCCTCCTGATGTATAATTAGCTCTTGCAAAGTATGCGGCAGCCAGCCCGGAATGTTTTCTGCCTGCCTGGCTGCCTCTAAGTCCAGCACCCCTTCACTAAGCAACAGCCCGGCCCTCTCCTGCTCTTCTCGTAAAAAAGTAACAAATTTCATCAGCACCCACCACTTCCATTATTATTCAAATAAGTGCTTTCCCTTAACTGACAAGCAGTTGTGATATTCTCCCCGACACCTTTATAAAAGCCTCAACGACCTGCGGGTCAAAGTATGACCCTGCCTTCAGTTGAATTTCAGCCAGACTTTCTTCAAAAGATAGGGCCTGGCGGTAGGGCCTGTTGGTTACCATAGCATCAAAGCTGTCCACAACCCTCAATATCCTGGCCGCAAAGGGTATTTCCTCGCCCTTTAGTCCATTGGGGTAACCGCTACCATCAAAATTCTCGTGATGCGCCAGAATTACAGGTTTGCACCTCTGTAAGACTCCAATCGCACTTACTATCTCTGCACCCCAAACAGGATGTTGTTTTATAATACCCCATTCTTCATCATTTAACGGCAGAGGTTTGTTTAAAATTTCCCGTTCTACTTCTATTTTACCTATATCATGCACAAAAGCGCTTAACTTGAGAGTTTGACTCTCTGTCTCAGACAGGTTAAAGTACTCAGCCATAAGCATCGCATATTCAGTAACCCTTTCGGAATGGCCCCGCGTCTAACGATCTTTAGCCTGGATCACTCCCAGCAATGTTTTTAGAGAGTTGAGCAAGTCGTGGCTCACATTATTAAAAGAAGTTGCAATTTCATCAAAGACAGAAAAGTAAACTTCTGATTTGTTCCTGCGTACTGATTTGGCCCGAAACAGAGCATCGTCCGCCCGGCACACAAGTTCTTTTACAGAGGTGGCATGTTCAGGGTAGCTAGCAACACCCAGCGAGATAGTTATTCTCTGTTTTGGCTGGTACTCCCTTCCTGAAAAGGGGTAATTCTCCACTGCTTTGCGAATTTTTTCAGCCACGGCTAAGGCCTGCTGGCTGCTGTATCCGTAAAGAATTATGCCAAACTCTTCCCCACCGTAACGGGCAGCAACACTTCCCGGGGGAATCGTATTCTTTATGATACCGCTAAGCTGAATTAGCACCTCATCCCCTTGCAGGTGTCCCAGTACATCGTTATAAGCTTTAAAATGGTCTATATCAGCTAAAGCCAGCGATAAGCAGGCGCTTTCCTTTTGCGCTTTTGTAAATAACTCCTGCAAGTTGCGGTAAAAATAACGCTTATTGCCCAGCCCGGTCAGGTCATCATGGTCAGCCAGTTCGGCTAGTTTCTTGATAGTGTCCCTCTCTATATCAACAAAGCCGCCAATAAGCCAGGCTGCCATAAACATAATCAAGGCCAGGATTATATCAGTTTCTACATTAGTAGAAACCAATCCCAGGGAATCGTTCAGCCAGTCGAAGGCAAAAATGGAAGCAACGCATAAACAATAAAATATTAAGCCTAATTTCCTCCCGTAATTCACAGATGC
>JAAYGJ010000208.1 GCA_012727745.1 Clostridia bacterium
TAGCCCCACTCTGGGATATAAGGGCCGCATCCCCTGCTGGGGGACAGGCCTCCAGGGTAGCAACGAGCCGGCTGTGGGTATTGATAAGGCCGGCACAGTTAGGACCGGTATAGCGGAGATTGTATCGACCTGCTACCTGCTTGATTTCTTCCTCAGCAGCTGTATTGCCGGCTTCGGCAAAGCCGGAGGATATAATAACTGCTGCCTTTACCCCGTTGCTGCCGCAATCTTCCAGTACATCCTTTACAGTAGAGGCAGGAGAAGCGATGACTACCAGGTCCACCGGCTCGCTAATCTGGCTGACAGAGGTAAAGCCTGGGACCTGGTCTATCCCCTTCCCCTTAGGGTTCAAGGCATAAATATCGTCGCGCCCCCCTGCGACCAGTCTTTTTATGATTACATAGCCCAGTTTGCCGGGTGTAACTGAGCCGGCCACAGCTACGCCCCGGGGGTTAAACAAGGCTGTAAAACTCATAGGTCCTTCCCTCCCTTAAAATTCAATAGCTAGTATTTCGCCCCTGTCCCATTCTGCTTATATTTGGCCGCGTGAATATACCTTACTGCTCACAGCGGATATAAGAAAGCCCACCATGAGGTAAAGAATATACTACCCTTGCTTCTGGTACCAGCTCGGCTGCACGCTCTAATAAAACGTTTATATCGTCAAATAGTTCAAAAGTGCCCAGTCTGCTGCCTGTATCAGGGGGTATTGTCGGTGCGTAAACGAGAATATGGTGTTTGCGGCACATTTCGGTTAAAAATTGCAGCATATATCTGTCGTCCATACTCATTTGGGCGCAAAAACGGCTTCTGATTTCAACTATTTTTTCCGTACCGCATTCCTGGGCAAAAATGCGCGTCAGCTCAGGGGACAAAAAATAATCTGGAATGGTCATATCTCCGACGCCTTGAAAACAACGCATTATGGCAATTAATAGCCCGCCCTCTTTTAAGGCTGCCGAGGCGTTGGGTAAACATTTTGTACCCTGCCTCAGATCGATATCCATTGGGTAAGAACCGCTTATCACTACATCCGCCTGTTCGGCAACCACCTTCCCGTATATTTGGGCTGCCAGCTGGGTACCAGCACGATGGGCTTTAATCGGGTCGCCACAAAAGACGCCGACTGTTTCGCCTCTGCTATTAAGAACGGTATTTACCAAAAAATACTCGCCTGGTACCATCTGGGCGCCGGCTTCAATCCTCAGACGTGTAGGACATTCCTCACCAACTCTTCCCACACTGCTAAACCTTTCGCTGGCAGGCCCCATTAAATGGGTGGCTGCAATGGTCTCCATCCCGGCGCAGCCAGGAATGACATTTTTTAATCCTCCCCCAAATCCGGCCAATAAATGGGGCTCAATTGTGCCGATAGGGATAATTAAATCGGCTTCACATAGCTCCCTGTTAACCACAACTTCAGCCCCATCCGGTGTTTTGCCCAGGCTGCATAACATTTCTGGGTCGTAACAATCATGGTTGATAATTCTATAACCGTCCAAATCAGCCGTACCCAGACGGTTATAAATCTCAGCCTGGCTTAAGGGCGCATGTGTTCCCAGCGCTACGACAATAGTAATATTCTCTTTTCTTGCGCCCCCTCTTAATAGTTGTTTGAGCACCTGTGGGAAAATCAGATTAACAGGAGTTGGACGGGAAGTGTCATCAACAATGATTACTATTTTTACCCCTGCCAAAGAGCGACAGGAAAGGGGAAGCCGCTCAATTGGGTTCTCTAAAGCATGTTCGAGCATACTATTTATGCTAGTTCGGGGGCAAAAGTCCTCGGGCAAAATTTCCCTCGTAAAACTCCATTTTGGGGGCAAGGTAATATTTAAGCAACTGCTGCCCCAGGGCATACTGATATCCATGCTAACTATCTCCCACACAATTTATTTATTACTGCTAAACTCCTACGCCTACGCTTTGCGAGTACACTATCAGAAAGATGTAGTCATATGTGTTAATTTATTGTATGCCACCTGCATTCATCGGTTGGAGCTTTTTAGCAGTCAGTTTAGAATAACTGATTATTACTGCTTCTGGCAATATTATCAGCAGCTTCTTTAATATGTTCTGTAAGCACCGGCAGTATTTTATCCAGTTCCCTTGTCCTGATTAAGTTAATAATCTCGAGGTGCTGATTGATAGTATCTTCCTTATCGCCCAGCGCCGTTGCTGATAAATACTGGTAACGCAATATGTTCTCTCTGATGCCTTTCATAATTTTTTTTAGAAAGGAGTTATCGCATTTTTCAACTATCAGGTAGTGAAATTTGCTGTCAGATTCGGAGATAGTCTTTAGTTCTACGTCCTCTCCTTTTTCTATTGCTTCCTTGAGCTCTAACCAAACTGCTTCCATTTTGTTAAGTTCATCGTCAGTAATATTCGCCAGCGATGTCTGCAGCGCAACTCCCTCAAGCGCAGCCCTTACTTCAAAAATTTCATATACTTCTTTAGCAGTCACATGCTTAACAAAAATGCCCACACCGCGGTAGATTTCTACCAGACCTTCACTGGCCAAAACTTTAAGGGCTTCACGTACCGGGGTCCGGCTCATGCCTAATTCCTCACAGAGCATATACTCACTGATATGTTCGCCCGGTTTTAGTTCGTTGTGGATAATTGATTTTTTTATCGCTTCATAGGCTATCATGTGCATATTTTTTGCTCTGCGCTTTTTTTTGATCATGCTAAATTTAACAGACACGCTTAATCCCAATCCCTTTTATAAAATAGTATTAACTCAGTATAGAAGCGGTTTATTAAACCGGTCTGCAGGTGAGCTTAAAAAGATCTAATGACCTAGCAGGAACAGAGTCGTCGCCGGGACATAAGTTGTAATTGCCAGGGCTACGAGCAGGGCCAGGAAAAACCACACAAGGTATTTAATCATTGCCTCCATGGTAATATTTGCCACAGCCATAGCAACAAAAAGATTAATGCCGTAAGGCGGGGTAATAAAGCCGATTGCCAGGTTCATGGTAATCACGACGCCAAAGGTTATCGGCGACATGCCAATCTGCGTCACTACAGGGAGAAGAATGGGCGATAAAATAATGGTTGCCGGGATATTGTCTATTAGACTTCCAACAAGGAGCAAAAACAAATTAATTAGTAAAAGGAGTAGAAATTTATTGCTGGTAATGCCTGTTAAAAATTCCGTTATCTGGGCCGGTATCTGCTCCATGCTGAGGAAGATAGCAAAAGCCATCGACAGGCCGATCATAAAGCTAGTTACCCCGTTTACCACCATAGTGCCGAACAGGGCCTGGTAAATCCCTTTGAAATCCAGTTCTTTGTAAATAAATACACCAACAATGAGTGAATAAACTACCGCAATAACAGACGCCTCGGTAGGCGTAAACACGCCTGCATAAATGCCGCCCAGAACAATAACCGGGGAAAGCAGCGCCCAAAATGCCGATTTGAATGAAGCCCATACCTCAGCGGCTGTAGGAATATGCCCCGTGCCTTCATAGCCATTTTTCTTAGAAATAATATAGCAGGTTGTTAACAGCACCACACCCATTAATAACCCCGGTATAATCCCGGCAATAAAAAGGTCGCCGATGGAAGCGCCTACAACTACGCCATAAATCACAAAAGGTATACTGGGGGGGATAATTACCCCGATAGTCCCCGCAGCCGCAGCCAGAGAGGCACTAAAACCTATATCATATTTTTTTTCCGTCATGGCTGGGATCATAAAGGAACCGATAGCCGAGGTAGTAGCCACCGCCGACCCGGAAATTGCTGCAAAAAACATGCAGGCAACGGTTGTTACCATGCTTAATCCACCGGTAATAAAACCAAAACAAACCCCTGCAAAATCAAGCAAGCGTTTGGCTAAACCGCCTACTGTCATTAGATTACCTGCCAGAATAAAGAAAGGTATGGCCATCAGGGGAAAAGAATCGACGCCGGCAACTGAATTCTGAGCTATAAGTATCAGAGGGATATCGGAAAAAAAGTACAGCGTAAATAAAGTCGCCGCCCCAATAGCAAAGCCGATAGGGACGCCAATCAGTATGAGCACTAAAAAAATTCCGAACAGAAATAATGAAGCCATCTATGCATTGCCTCCTTCGCCTTTACTTACAGCTTTGCACAGGCTAAACATTTGTCCCAGCAAGCGCAAGCAAATAGCAGCGCAGCTTACCGGCAAAGAGGCGTAAATAATGAAATAAGGAATCCGCAGAGCAGGGGAAGCAGCATTTTTAGCCATCAGTTGCAAGCATAAATCGGTTCCGCTTACAACCAGGAAAAGGCATAAAATAAACCACACAATTGTGCCTAAAAGCTCGATAGCATCCCGACCCCGGCCTTTTAAAAAACCTAATATTAGTTCGACACGGATGTGTTTGCGTTCGCGTAAGCCAAGGCTTGCCCCCAGCCAAATTTGCCAGATAAATATATAACGGGCCAGCTCTTCGCTCCAAGTTAACGAATTGTTAAAAACATATCTCATAATTACCTGAACAAATAGCAGTACTACTGTAAAGGCCA
>JAAYGJ010000209.1 GCA_012727745.1 Clostridia bacterium
ACCCTATCCAATGTCTCAACAGGATATGGGATAGCCCAGGCCCTATGGGACGTTTCTTTAGAGCTTTACCCCCAAGAAATTGTTGCCTTGATTGGTTCAAACGGTGCCGGCAAGACAACTACCCTTCGTGTTTTATCCGGTGCTTTGCCAATCTGGAGCGGTGAATTTACTATGCGCGGCCAATCTTTAAAGGGTTTGCCAACACCAACTTTAGTCCACATGGGCATCTGCCATGTTCCCGAGGGAAGACAATTGTTTTATGGCATGACGGTGGAAGATAATCTCCGTATGGGTGCATTTGCTCTTAAAAAAACCCCCACTGAAATCAATAAGACCCTGGATTGGGTATATAACCTTTTTCCTGAAATAGCCAGGCGCCGCACTCAAATAGCCGGTACTTTAAGCGGCGGCGAACAGCAAATGGTTGCTATTGGACGGGGCTTAATGGGGGAGCCTAGATTGCTCCTGATTGATGAATTATCCCTTGGTTTAGCACCAGTCATCGTAGATCGGATTTTAGAAGCCCTCCATGCCATTCAACGCGAACGCGATATAACTATATTTATGGTTGAACAAGATGTGGAAGTAGCCTTATCCATAGCAAGCAGGGCTTATGTCCTGGAAAACGGCAGGATAGTACGCGAGGGTAAAAATGAGGAGTTAATAAGGGATAGCTCTATACGTGAAGCCTACCTTGGCCTGTAAGCATCTGTTTTAGGACCTGCTGAATTACAGCAACTAAGATACCGCTTCTCACACAGCAGCCCCTGGCGAGCGTCTGTAATAGCATCGCCAGGGGCTGCAGACATTACACCGCAGCGGGGACTTAATTGAGATAATGCAGTGATAATGGCAAACTCTTTAAACCCTAAATCATTGCATGCCCGGGAAACCAAGCTGGCGCAGGGCCTCATATAGAACCAGGGCTACCGTGTTGGCTAAATTTAGCGACCGCAAGCCTGGACGCATAGGAACACGCAAAGCCCGCGCGCCTGCGGCCGCAAGAATATCCTGGGGCAGGCCACGGGTTTCGGGGCCAAAGACTAGCATATCCCCATCCCTGTACTCCACTTCCGTATAAAGGCGTCTGGCTTTAGTGGAAAGGTAATAGCAGCTTGCCCCCGGGTAAGCTGCCTGAAAAGCCGCCCAGCTTGCATGTTCGTAGATATTTACTTGCTGCCAGTAGTCCAGTCCGGCTCGTTTCAAGTGTTTTTCAGCCAAGCTGAAACCCAGGGGGTGAATTAAATGTAACCCCGTCCCGCTGGCGGCACAGGTGCGAGCAATATTGCCAGTATTCTGGGGTATTTCCGGTTGGTACAAAACGACCTGCAGCGACATTGGTAACTCACCCTGTCTTGTCTAAAGTAATTCAGTCCGGAAGGATATTAATTCTATTTCTGTTTCACTCTCAATATAGTTCATCACTGCTGTCAGGATGCTGCTGGCATGGCTGCTATTACTGCTGACGCAGGCAACCCCTACCTCGGCCTGCTGGTGACTGTCCTGGTAACCCACCTCAGCAACAGCAACCTGGAAACGGTTATGCAGGCGAGCCAGCAGGCTTTTTAATAACCGCCGTATATCCTTTAAATTCCTAGCCGCAGCAATACGCAGCGTTGCCGTACCAACGCCAACAACCATCTGGGCAACCTTCCTTCCAACGGGTTCACATTCCGGCCTGCTTTTGGTATAGTATAAAGGATTATTTTTATAACTGGGAGAGGGGGAAATTATAATGGGCCTGAATTTAGCCCAAAAAATAATTAGCCAGCACCTGGTAGCAGGTAAGATGGTCTCAGGCGAAGAAATCGCCATACGCATTGACCAGACCCTTACCCAGGATGCTACCGGTACTATGGCTTACCTGCAACTGGAAGCCATGAATATACCCAAAGTACGTACCAAGCTTTCGCTTAGTTATGTCGACCATAACACCCTCCAGACCGGCTTTGAAAACGCCGACGACCACCTTTTCCTGCAGAGTATCGCTGCCAAGTACGGTATTGTTTTTTCCCGTCCGGGTAACGGTATCTGCCACCAGGTCCACCTGGAACGTTTTGCCGTCCCTGGAACAACCCTCCTGGGTTCTGACAGCCACACTCCCACAGCCGGCGGCGTGGGGGCACTAGCCATCGGCGCCGGCGGCCTGGATGTGGCTGTAGCCATGGCCGGCGGTCCCTTTTATTTTAACATGCCGGCTGTAGTCCGTGTCAATTTAACAGGCCGTCTGCCGGACTGGGTAAGCGCTAAAGATATTATCCTGGAAGTCTTGCGACGCCTGACTGTTAAGGGCGGCGTCGGTAAAATTATCGAATACGGCGGCGAGGGAGTAGCTACTCTTTCGGTGCCGGAACGGGCTACCATTGCCAACATGGGCGCCGAACTGGGGGCCACCAGCTCCCTTTTCCCCAGCGACGAGGTTACCCGCGCCTTCCTGACCGCTCAGGGGCGCTCCAGTGACTGGGTAGAGCTACTGCCGGACGCAGACGCTACTTATGAAGAAACAATTACTATCGACCTCAGCACCTTAGAACCGATGGTAGCCCGGCCCCATATGCCCGATAACGTAGCTGCTGTGCGCGAAGTAGGCCCCATCAAGGTTGACCAGGTAGCCATTGGCAGCTGTACTAATTCTTCTTACAGCGATTTGATGCGGGTAGCAGCTATTCTCAAAGGCAAGCGCGTTCACCCCGAGGTCAGCCTGGTTATTTCCCCCGGCTCGCGCCAGGTCTATAGCATGCTGGCAGCTAACGGCGCCCTTAACGATTTAATCGCCGCCGGGGCCCGCATTCTCGAATGTACCTGCGGCCCCTGCATCGGCATGGGACAGGCTCCTCCTTCAGGAGGCGTATCAGTGCGGACTTTTAACCGCAACTTCAAAGGGCGCAGCGGCACTGCCGATGCAGGGCTTTACCTGGCCAGCCCGGAAGTAGCGGCAGTAACCGCCCTGAACGGTTATTTGAGCGACCCCCGGGAGCTGGGACCTGCCATCAGCATAACCCCGCCGGACAGCTACCCGGTGGACGACGGTATGCTTATCTTTCCTCCGGCAGACGGCACCAAGGTCAGCATCCGCCGTGGTCCCAATATCAAGCCTCTGCCGCTGGCCCAGCCGCCAGGCAAAACTATTACCGCGCCAGTAATCATAAAAACCGGCGATAATATTACCACCGATGATATCTCCCCGGCCGGGGCCAAATACCTGCCCCTGCGTTCCAATATCCCCGCCCTGGCGGAACATGT
The DNA here is from genome assembly GCA_012727745.1 of Clostridia bacterium. Classification (GTDB taxonomy): domain Bacteria; phylum Bacillota; class DSM-521; order Neomoorellales; family Neomoorellaceae; genus JAAYGJ01. The sequence continues at coordinate 3,244 of JAAYGJ010000209.1, forward strand.
CTTTGAAGGCATTGATCCTGACTTTGTCCGCAGGGCCAAAGCAGCCGGACAGGGAATTATTATCGGCAGGCAAAATTACGGTCAGGGTTCCAGCCGCGAACATGCTGCCCTCTGCCCCATGTACCTGGGCATTAAAGCGGTTATAGCCCAATCCTTTGCCCGTATCCACCGCAGCAACCTGGTCAACTTTGGCATCCTGCCGCTGACCTTTGTCGATCCGGCTGACTACGACCGGGTGGACGCCGCTGACGAACTGGTTATTGATTTAAGCAACGGCCTGGAGCAAGAAGAGCTTACTGTCACTAACACAACCAAGGACTATAGTTTCAAAGTGCGCCATGACCTGTCGCCCCGCCAGCAGGCAGTCATCCTGGCAGGGGGCCTTCTGAACTACACCCGACAACAAGTCAACAAGCAATAGCCCAAATACTATGAGCTGAACAAAATGATATACTCCCCTTTGAGTAGAAAACCGAAATAGCAAAGAATCAAGACTACACAAAGGGGAGTTTTTCTATGGGAATAAGAGGCAGCGTTGCAAAACTCAGCCCCGTTTTCAGGCTAATGCCCCAGGTTGGGCAGCCTGACATCGCCGCAAAGCACATCAACCCCAGCCGGCTCTTGAAGTGACAAAGCATGGCGCAAGGTCTCTTCTAAATGCGCTGCGCCTTCTACCCGGAAGCCCTGAGCACCAAAAGCCCGGGCAGTCTTACTGAAGTGGGCGTTAGCCCCCTTACTAAAATTGAATTCGAGACAGCTCCCTCCGGATGCCACTTCTCGATAATCGTATCCCAACCATATGAGAAGGTTAACATTCAACTTTTATATCTTTATTTGGGATAGCTCATGCAACCTTCTTTCCATAGTCTGGACAAACCTTTCCGCTTCCCTTCTAACATGGTCTGCCAACAATTCTGGGATAACGCTTAGCAATTCGCATTTAGCTATAAGTTCGGTAGCAGCCGCTTTAAAATCTCTTATCTGCATTGCTGCTTTTAAGCTGTCTCTTGTAAATCGTTTTAGTATAGGGTACAAGACAAAATTCGGTTCAAACATAGATTTTAAATCAAGAGCTTCCAATCTTTTCTGGTCAAATAGTATACTTAAAGAATTGGCTTGCTCTACAAACTGCCTTTCTGACGGGTCCAGTAAATGCAGTATGAATTTAGCATGGTCAGCCATAATTCGATGCCAGAAAGTCTGTTCCCGTACAATACTTAACGCCAGCGGTTCCTTTCGCCCCGTTTGCAGGGCTTGCAAAACGCTGATAAAAGTTATCCCTTCCCTTCTAATATGGTCAATTAGCAAAGGGAAATTGTAACCCCCAATTTTTGCGGGACCACAGGTAATTATCCTATCAAGAACCATCGTTTTAAAACAGACAAAGGACCGAGTAAGTTCAATGCTGGCTTGATTTAAATTACTAACTTTTTGTCCCGTTGGTGCATGGGCGACTTTCATTGCTTGAGTGAGCAGCTTAGAAAATTCCTTTTCAAATTCTTGCGCCTCGTTAATCAAATCAATATTAACGCAGGCAAACCCCAAACGCATAAATAGAGCATGTTCCATCATTATGCGCAGCCAGAACAGGTTGTTATCGATTGAGTCAGAAATAAAATCGCTTTTTGCCATTGGTATTCCCGCAGGGCCGGGGCATGTGAAGGTGGGACAGTCCTGTTCTATACAGTCCGGTTGGCAAAAACCCGGCTTAAAATGAGTAAATGTGCTTTGTGTTTCTACCTCCATCAAACTACACCTCCTTGTACATTCTATGAACTAAATACTCGCCGGGTTAACATTTAACACCCTGTCCCCTGACATAATACTCTGTCCCGCCAAGGGCCCCATGGAAGGCCCCTTGCAAACGAAGGCAAAAAGAAATTGAATATGCTGGCGCCGACGACTTATCGCCAGTTGCTCGAAAACGCTTCATAAAAAACTGGACCCCCTAATCAACGGCGTCCAGTGAATACGATTTTCCCCCTGTCTACTTGACAGGGGGCAGTTCAAAGTTCAGGTGTCTTTAGCTGCTGCGCCTTTTCAAGACCGGACCTTTATTCCTGGCAACCGTTTTCACAGTAACTGCGTACCTGGCATTCCAGACAACGGGGCTGCCTGGCCCGGCAGACCTCACGGCCATGATAAATCAAAAGGTGGTGGGCCTCCCTGCGGCTGCCCGGCGGCAAAACAGCCATCAACTGCTCTTCTGTCTCGCGAACATTGCCGGCCCGGGCCAGTCCCAGGCGGTTAGCCACCCGGAAGACGTGGGTATCTACGGCTATCACATCACGCCCAAAGATATTGCTCAAAACTACGTTGGCTACTTTGCGACCCACCCCGGGCAAGGCAACCAGCTCCTCAAAGCTGTCTGGCACCCGGCCATTGTGTTTTTCCAGCAAAATGCGACAAGCAGCCACTAAATGGGCACTCTTCTGGCGAAACAGGCCCAAGCTCTTAATCTGCGCGCTAACTTCCGCCGGTGTGGCAGCAGCCAGATCTGCTGCTGTAGGATAACGCTGAAAAAGTCCGGGTGTTACCTTATTTACTTGCTCATCGGTTGTCTGGGCCGAAAGTATTGCCGCTACCAGCAACTGGTAGGCATTATTATAATGCAGTCGGGAACGGGCTCCCGGATAGGCTGTCCGTAGGGCCTGTAGAATAGCTTCTACTCTGTCTCTATGCATATTTGTCTTCTCCAAAACAAATAATAACTAAAAAACTAAAATACCTCATATCACACTTCTAGTATTCCATTTCAATTTTCAAGGAGGGTATCCATGCTCAGCGCTGAAGTAAGTCTTTACCCGCAAAAGACCACCAGAGCCAGTCAAATTATTAATGAGTCCATCCAGTCCCTGGCCCAGCACGGGGTAAGTTATCAGGTCGGATCGCTTAGTACCCGTATCCAGGGTTCGGAAGAACAAATATGGTCCGGCTTGCGCACCCTTTTTGACAAAGCCAGCGCATCAGGTGAAGTAAATATGGTAGTCACGCTTTCTAATTCCGCCGCTGAAGACTAAAGCCATATACCCCTCCTCAGGTACAAGCTTACGAAACCCACCATAATCTTTTTGCCAGAATAACTGTTAAGCTAAAATAGCCGGTCCCCCGGCTATTTTAGCTTATTATACAGG
>JAAYGJ010000210.1 GCA_012727745.1 Clostridia bacterium
GCGCGAAGCCCCCCTCGAGATGAGGTTTCCCATAGCGAAAGCTAGTAAGACCCCTGGGAGACTACCAGGTAGATAGGCCGGGAGTGTAAGAAGAGCAATCTTTTTAGCGGACCGGTACTAATCGGTCGAGGGCTTGACCATAAAAAATGGTGGTAGAATACGACCTCGCTATGCAGTTTTGAGAGAACAAAGACAAAAAATTTCTGGTGGTAATAGCGGAGGGGAAACACCCGTTCCCATCCCGAACACGGAAGTTAAGCCCTCCAGCGCCGATGGTACTGGGTTTACCCGGGAGAGTAGGTCACTGCCAGGAAACTTTTTAAAAAGAGCATGGAGTTAAGATAACTCCATGCTCTTTTTTAGGTTAAGATATCTTGCCTTCCCGCCGAAATTATCACCAACTAACTCAATCAACCTTTTCAAAGACATCTTTACCTGCACCGCACACAGGACAAGTCCAGTCATCAGGCAGTTCTTCAAATGGGGTACCTTGAGGAATGCCTTTATTGGGGTTGCCCTCGGCTGGATCATACAGATAACCGCAGATTGAACATTGATATTTAGCAGCTTTAGAGCCCCCGGTTGTTTTAGCAGGTTCGATAAAGGTTGGCGCCGTCTTCGGAGTTGTTCCTCGTTTAACTTGGTGATAGTAGGCATAGGTCATAGGCTCACCCTGCCGGAGAACCTCGGCATTTATTAAGCTGCCGATGAAAATGTTATGGGTGCCGGCATCAACGACTTGATTTACTTCTGCCTCCAGGTAGGCCAGGGTATTGTCGGTGATGTAGGGTAGCCCTGCGGGACTGAGCTTATAGGCTATTCCGGCGAACTTATCCACCTCACGGCCTGATTTAAAACCGAATTGACCGATGAGGGACAGGGGGGCCTCTTTGGCCAGAACAGAGACGGCGAACTGTTTAGAAGCTTGGATAAATTCATTAGTGAGGTTTTGTTTGTTAAGACTGATTGCTATTGTCGGTGGCGCGGCAGAAATTTGAAAAACAGTGTTGGCGATCTGACCGTTAAGGCGGTCGCCATTTTTAGCAGTGACAACATACAGGCCATAGGAGATGGTATGTAGAGCTTTTGTATCCATAATTGACTACCTCCGTAATTAATTTTATCTAAATAGAAAAAATTGGTTTGGGGTCGGCCAGTTCATAGCAGCGTTCCAGGGATGCCATGATAAATCTCCTATTAGACTTTAAACAGGCGGCCTTCAGGCCGCCTGTTTAAACCGCAGGTGCTCAGGCCAGCCATAGGTGCTTTCACTTTCACCAGACACAGGGCAACGAGACTAGCCGAACCCGGATAACCGTGTCTGGCGGTATTTGCCCCTGGTCTGGCCTAGTAATTATTAGCCTTTATTTCAAAGAAAGCTTGGGGATGGGCGCAGGCCGGGCACACCTCAGGAGCGCTATTACCTTCATGGATATAACCGCAGTTGCGGCAGCGCCAGGTTACTTTTTCTTCTCGTTTAAATACCCGGTCATTTTCGATGTTAGCCAGCAATGCCCGGAAACGATCTTCATGGCCTTTTTCGGCCTGGGCAATTGCCCTAAGCACATCGGCTATTTCCTTGAAACCTTCTTCTTCAGCTGTATTAGCAAAATCCGGATACATTTCCGCATGTTCATAGTTTTCTCCGTTGGCGCTTTCAGCCAGGTTTTGAGCAGTTGAAGCAATAGTCCCGGCGGGGAAAGCAGCCGTTATTTCTACTTCGCCACCCTCTAAAAATTTAAAGATGCGTTTGGCGTGTTCTTTCTCATTGTCAGCCGTTTCCAGAAAGATTGCTGCAATTTGCTCGTAGCCTTCTTTTTTAGCCTGGCTGGCATAATAGGTATAGCGGTTGCGAGCCTGAGATTCGCCGGCAAAAGCAGTTAATAAGTTTTTTTCTGTCTTAGTACCTTTAAGACTAGACATACTATCACTCCTTTAAGTCAATGTAATTTGGCAATTATTTTACCAGAAGTGGCGATATAACAGCAAGTTAGATAATACCGGCTTTGGAGCTCAGTTTGAACGCCAGAGGCCGTGCAGGTTACAGTAAGCCCGGGCAGAAGCTTTATCTGCTGAGGTGAGAAAGACTGCTTCAGGTTTATCTCCAGGCTTCAGGTGCTGTCTTAACACCTGGCCGCCGGCCAGGAGTTCAATCCATTCTATATAATGCTTTTCTTCCATGGGATGGAGGTCACTGCCAACAGTTACCTTGAAACCGTTCTCTGTCCGGGTGACTACCGGTACATGCTTTTCTTTACTGGCGTCGACTGTATTTTCTGTCATCAGCTTCATCGGTTGGCCACAACATACCAGCTCTCCAGCACCTGCATGCACAACTTCAACAATATTACCGCAAACTTCACATTTGTAAATCTCCCCGAGCGATGCCATACCGGTACAACCTCCTTATTAGTAGTAGTTATTATTAAAATACATTCGCTATAAACTTAAATTTTCCTGCTGCTGAAAAAAATATTTCTAATTTTTATTGACAATGTTACGGTTTCTGTTTTGGCATCAAGGCAACTCTTTTATTTTATGCCTTAACGGATAATTTCTAGCAACAATCTGTCGTATCGTTAATCGTCATCCGCAAACTTTTCAGGCCTTACCGGATAATTTTCAGCAACAATCCACTAAAGGAGATTTTCTAGCATCGACCGGTATAACCTTGCTGGTTCAAGGGGTATAATTGCTATAATCAGCGGAGGCTATTATATATGGTTAAAACAGCACCGGAGCGCCTGATTATATTGAAACGTTTTCTCTTCCGGGCGTTGCCGCAGGTGAACAAAGAGTTAAAGTACTGGCAGTGCAAGGCAGCAGCATGCCCGGACCTGGAATTAAGAAAACAGGCCCTGGCCAGCCTAAAATTAAAAAAATTCCACTGCCAGGGGGGCAGCGTTTTCGCTATCTGGCCCCGGGGCTATCAGCAGGAGCTCATTCGGGCTATTGTAGCTTTGCAAACCATTAGCGACTACCTGGACAACCTCTGCGACCGGGCCGGGATCCTGGAGGAAGAAGCTTTTCGCTATTTGCACCGGGCTTTTACGGATGCCCTTGCTCCCGGAGCGAAGGTGGGCGGGTATTACGATTTATACCCCTTCAAACAGGATGGTGGTTATCTCAGTTCCCTGGTAGAATGCTGTCAGCGGGCACTTGCCTCCCTGCCATCCTATCCAAAACTACAACCGGAAGTACAGCGCCTGGCTGCTTACTATTGTGACCTGCAGGCTACCAAGCATGTTGCTCATCCGCAGCGGCTCGAGCGGCTGCAGGCATGGCTCTTACCGCTGCTGGCAAGTTTAAGCGCCCCTATTTACTGGTGGGAATTGGCGGCAGCTACCGGTTCCACCCTGGGCATCTTCGCTTTGATGGGTCTGGCCTCTAGAGAGGAGATTAGAGAACAAACAATTAGCGCACTAAGCCGGGCCTACTTTCCCTGGATCGGGGGGCTACATATCTTACTTGATTATTATATTGACCAGCAGGAGGACCGGGCAGGAGGCGACTTTAATTTTGTAGCTTGCTACTCTAATAACCGGGAAGCAGAGGCGCGCCTGCATTATTTTTTGGAGCAGTCCTTGCAAAAAACTGCTGCCCTGCCTGAGCCTGCTTTTCACCTGACGGTAGTGCAGGGCCTCCCTGCTTTATACCTATCTGATGCCAAAGTACATATGCAGGGCAGGGCTGCTGCCGGACAGGCTTTGTGCCGGGCAGCCGGTAATTTTTCTAAAGGTTTATACCGGTTGTGCCAGGTCATGCGCACTGCCAGTATAATATAGGCAATGTTTATCGAGGGTTGCTAGTACCCTATCTACCACCAGGGCTAATTTGTCCCGGGACGGGTGCGGCGGTAGTTCAGCCAGGGCTGCCAGGGCGCGCGATGTTTCCCCACGGGCCACCTCAACCGTATAGCGGTCACAACCC
>JAAYGJ010000211.1 GCA_012727745.1 Clostridia bacterium
CAGGTTCCAGGCGCTGGGCTTCCAACAATTTGCCCTGCTGCCGCAGTTCCTGCAGGCGCTCCTCCAGTTCAGCGGTAATACTTTTAATGGCCCGCTCCATTTTTTCGTCTCCAACCACATAGTGGCTGGCCGGAAAAACAGCCACATGCTTGCGGCGGCCATAGATCTCCCCAGTCAGGGTGTCTATTTCCAGCAAACGTTCAATTTCATCCCCAAACATCTCAACCCGGATAGCCTTCTCACTATAAGAGGCCGGAAATATTTCAATAACATCGCCGCGAACCCGGAAGCTGCCCCGCTTCAATTCATAATCATTGCGGCTGTACTGGATGTCCACCAGCTTTCTCAAAATAGCATCCCGATCGTACTCCTGGCCTTCCCGCAGGGAAAGCATTAGGGTGCTGTAATCCTCCGGCGAACCAAGACCGTAGATACAGGAAACACTGGCAACAATAATAACATCCCGCCGCTCAAAAAGGGCTGCCGTAGCTGAGTGGCGCAGCTTGTCTATTTCCTCGTTGATGGAACTGTCTTTTTCAATGTAAGTGTCCGACTGAGGCACATAGGCCTCCGGCTGGTAATAATCATAATAACTGACAAAATACTCCACGGCATTGTCAGGAAAGAATTCCTTAAATTCGCCGCAGAGCTGGGCCGCCAGGGTTTTGTTAGGAGCCAGTACCAGAGTTGGCCGTTGCACAGCCTGAATGACCTGCGCAATGGTATAAGTTTTGCCAGTACCGGTAGCGCCCAGTAGGGTCTGATGCTTGTAGCCCCGCTTTAAACCTTCCACCAGGGCGGCAATAGCCTGAGGCTGGTCGCCGCTGGGACGGTAATCAGACTTGAGAACAAAGGGCGGCATGGCCCTTCCCCCTTTCGGGGCTATTATAGCACAGCGACCTGGGCTATACCATCCCGGGCCAGCCTAAAGGTGTCGAAAGGGCAGAATAAAGTTCCCGGTATGCTCTGCAAATAGCCCCATTTTTAACCGCTCCCCCCACCCTGATATGCCTAATAAGTACAATTTCACCGCGAAAGCAGAACCCTCGCGGCGAACCGTACTACTCCCGGCCCCTTTTTGCCGGGCCGAGCTATAAAATAAGGGTTATTTGTCAGGCTTCATCTCCTTCGCCTTTCAGCACTCCCAGGGGATGGAGCCGCACCACCGGCCGGGTCAGGCCGGCCTCAGCCAGGGTGGCGACAACGGCATCGATATCTTTATAAGCCTGCGGCGCTTCGTCTTTTAAGAATTTAATGTCCCGGGCAGCTACAACAACACCCTCGAGCTGGGTCAACAAATCCTCCCGGGAGAATTCCTGGCGGGCTTTCTTCCGGGACATGACCCGGCCGGCGCCGTGGTTGACCGAGCAGAAGGTCCTGTGTATGGCGCCTGTACCTATCACCACATAGGACGCCGTTCCCATGCTCCCGGGGATAATAGCCGGGTGCCCGGTAGCCAGGTAACAATCGGGATTGTCCTTGTGCCCCGCAGGCAAGGCCCGGGTGGCACCCTTACGATGGACTAAAAGCCAGCCGGCGGCGTGCTTTTCCCTTTTGGCGATGTTATGGGCGACATCATAGACGAGGTCCAGGCCCAGTTCTTCTTCTGGCTTTTTTAATACTTCCACAAAGGCTTCCCGGACAAAGTGGGTAATGAGCTGGCGGTTGGCAAAGGCGTAATTGGCCGCCAGGGCCATGGCTTTAAGATAATTGCGACCGTCCCGGGAGGAAACAGGGGCGCAGGCCAGGCCTTTCGCCGGCGCCGGAGTGCCGTTTTGTTCCGCATTAGACCACATCAGGTTGCTGTAATCGGTACAAATCTGATGGCCTAAACCGCGGCTGCCGGTGTGGATTAAAATGCTGAGGCAGTCTTGCTGAAGCCCAAACTCGGCTGCCAAGTCTGGCGCCAGGACAGTCGCAATCCTGCCAATTTCGACAAAATGGTTGCCGCCGCCGATAGTGGCCAACTGGTCGGCCCTCTCCCGGGCTGCTTTACTTGCAGCGGCCACATCAGCTCCCGGCAGGCAGCCTCCGTCCTCAATCCTCTCTCTGTCCTCGCGGCGGCCGAAACCGGCCCCGATGAAGTAAGCAGCGCCGCCGGCGGCAACAGCTTCCAGGTCAACCCGGCGCAGTTTGCTGTCCTGGCTGCCACGCCCAACGCCTGCCGGTACCCGCCGGGCTATGGCCGCCAGCAGCCGGGCAATCGTATCCCGGTCAACAGCCGCTGCCGGGATGCGGGTGGAGAGCATCCGCACGCCGCAGTTAATATCCATGCCTACTGCCCCGGCGGAGACGACGCCGGTTTTATAGTCAACAGCCATCACGCCACCGATAGGCAGCCCGTAACCGGTATGGATGTCGGGCATGCCGATAACCGGCCCCACCACCCCGGGTAAAAGGGAGGCGTTATAAAGCTGCTCCAGGGCCTCGTTTTCTGTAAAGGCAGCCAGGAGCTCCCGGCTTAAATAGACGTGAATGGCTACAGGGCTGTCTTCCCGGCGATAGGCATAACAGTTTTTGGCTACAGATTGCAGTTTGACCATCATTCTAACCTCGCAAACGAACAAATTCCGCCCGGTGGCCTGCCTTTACCGCAGGGACTAGGCGGCTTTCCGTCCCGGCGGGTCAATTGACAATAAAAGTTTTTGCTACTAACGGGGCAGGTATTACCCTCCGCCAGTGCTGTGGACCCCGTTCAGTCCACTAGCTCCAGTCCCAGTACCCAGCGCATCTGGTCCAGGGCCCAGCGATGCGCCTCCGGGTCAAAGGAAGCCATCCCCTGCGCCAGGATACGGACGGGAATATCCCGATTGGCCAGCTCTTCGGCAGTAAAGAAGCAACAAATGTTGGTACAGACCCCTACCATCTCTGCCTCGGTTACTTTAGCTCTACCGTCTGCCGCCGCCAGCCAGGCGTCCAGGTCGGTATTAAAAAAAGCACTGTAGCGGTTCTTAGTGAGCATTTTGATCTGCCCGGTGTCCTGGTAAGGGGCGATTGCCTCCAACAGTTCGGGAATTAGCTCCTGGCCCCGGGTTCCCGCTACACAATGAGCCGGAAACTTTTTAAATTCGGCATCGTCAGGAGTGTGGGTATCCAGGGTAAAAAGCACTTCCCACCCCTGCGCCAGGGCTTCTTTCACCTTGTCGATTACAAAAGGTACAATCTCCCTGGCAGCCGGAAAACTTAAGGCACCGCCTTCAGCCACAAAATCATTTTGCATATCGATCACAAACAGAACTTTTCGCATTACTTTCCCTCCCCGGATAAAGTTGCCCAATTATATCACTGCCGTATAGATCATTATAGCGCAAAAAGGCCCGCCATAATAGCCTCACTGCAGCTATCATCGCGGGTCCGCCTGTTTGGGGGCTTCTATTGTTCCGGCTCGTGCGGCCATGTAATTCCTTCATTCAGTAAGCAAAGAAAAGGCTTTTTGCAGTTGCGGGTCAAGTTCCAGATTAGGTGCATTGCTAAGAACCTGGAATTCCAGCTGGGGATCAAGGGGCACCTGGTAATCAGGCTCAATACCCACTTTATGGATGTCATTCTTAGCCGGCGTCAGGTACTTATGGGTAGTTATTTTTACCGCCGTCTCCTCAGGTAAAGGAAAAACGGTCTGGACAATGCCCTTGCCAAAAGTGGTCTCTCCTACCAGAATCCCGGCTTTGGTATCTTTAATCGCCCCGGCCACAATTTCCGCCGCGCTGGCGCTGCCCTTGTTAACCAGCACCACTAACGGCATTAATTGGCCGTAACCCCTGGCCTGCATGGCTTCCATCTTTTTTTGATCGGCTATATAAACTACCGGGCCTTCGGGGATAAAATAGCTGGCCACATCGATAGCTGCTGGCAAAGACCCGCCAGGGTTATTACGCAGGTCCAGGATTAAACGTTCCATTCCTTGTTGGCGCAGTTCCTGCAACTGTTGGCCCAGGTCGGTAGCAGTCTGCTCATTAAACATAGTAAGACTGATATAACCGATCCCTGCCTGCTGGGAGAGCATCTCCCCTTCAACCGTCGGCACCTTTATTAACTCCCGTTCCAGGCTAACCTTACGCGTACCTTCAGAACCGGCGGACTGGATAGTAAGTTCAACCGTAGTTCCCGGCTCTCCCTGCATGAGGCTGGCAGCTGTTTCCAAATCCATATTCATCGTATCCTGGCCGTCAATAGCAATAATGCAGTCCTCGCTCTTTATCCCGGCCCGCTGGGCCGGCGTGCCTTTAAAGGGCGAAACTACGATCAGCCTGCCCTTTTCATCAACAGTTATCAGTAAACCGACCCCGCCGTAAGTACCGGCAACGCTTTCTTTTAGCCGCTCATAAGTCTCAGCGTTAAGATAAGATGAATAAGGGTCATCTAAGGCATCAACCATACCCTTGATGACCCCTTCAAGCAGTTTATCCGTATTAGCAGGTTCTAACGACTGGAAGTAAATTAAAGTATAAGCCCTGATAGCTTTTTCAATTTCAGTAAAGTGAGTCGCTACCACCAGGCCCAGTGTCAGGGTTACCAACACACAGAATGCCAGCAAACCTCTATAGATATGGCGCCAAATATTTGGCAAGCCAACCACCGCCTACTTAAGATTGCCTTTGCATATCCCAATTATATGTAAAGGGATACAAACTTAGTAGTAATTCATGGGATTAGTTGGCTCCCCCTCAAGAAACACGCTGAAATGAAGGTGAGGACCAGTGCTCCAGCCGGTTGAACCGACCCGACCGATCACCTGCCCTCTAGCAACCTCCTGGCCGTTCTTGACCAGTATGCTTGAGAGGTGGGCGTACATAGTCGAAAAGCCGCCGCCATGGTCGATTATTACAGTGTTGCCATAACCTCCCTGCCAGCCCGCAGAGATAACTTGTCCGTCTTCAGCAGCGAGGACATTGGTTCCTGAAGGCGCCGGCAGATCTATGCCGTCATGGAAACGATTGGTTTTCAGGATGGGATGGATACGCCAACCAAAGTCGGAAGATATAGAGGTATAGCCAGGTAAGGGCCAGAGCAAGTTGCCTGTGCCGCGGGGAGATAACTGTCGCTTATTTCTGGCCTGGATTTCGCGAATCTTCGCCCCGATCTGGCGTAATTGCTCTTCCATCTCGTTAAGGGCCTGGGCTACCCTTTCTTTCTCTGCTTCCACCCGAGCTAATAACTGCCGCTGGGTTTCCTGTCGTGCAGCCAGCTGATTTCTTTCATCCTGGACCTGGCGCCGCAACATGGCAATCTTATCCCGTTCGGCCTCCAGTTGAGCTTTTTGCTGGGCAATCTTTTCCTTCTCAGCTTTGATTTCCTCAATTAGCTTCATATCGCCCTGGGCGATTTTGGCCAGAAGTTCTGTCCTGACCAGAAAATCCTCCAGGCTGCTAGACTGCAATAGAACCTCGAGATAGCTTATCTGTCCGGTGGTATAAATATCCTGCAGGCGCTTATGTAAAATGCTGACCCGTTTTTCCTGAGCCGCTTCGGCCTCTTCCAGCCGGGCCTTGGCCTCATCAACCCGTTGCTGGGCTGCCGCCATTTCCTGGTCAAGTTGGGCAATGCGCGCCTGTTTAGCCGCGATTTCTTGCTCGATTTCTTCTAGCTGTTTAAGCAAAGACATGCCTTCGTCGTTTTTTTGCTGCCATAATTTTTGCTTCTCACTAATTTCCTGCTGTACCTGCTGTTGCTCCTGCCGCAACTCATCCAGTTCATCGGCATAGGCAGGGAAAATACCGATAGCCAGGATAATTATTAATATCAACGCCAGAAACTTATTGCGCAAACAGTTTCACCTCCCCTCTAAAATAAGTGGGACGTTTATGAAACTTGAGGTATTGGTAAAAATTGGCTGCATCAATTTCTTTCTGTTCTCTATACTTTCAGGAAACGCCTGATGGAAAAAAGGCTGCCTAACGCTCCAATTATGGCACCTGCAGCAACCAGGGTTAAGCTGCTGCGCAGCAGTAATGTCTGGTCATTGAGCAGGGGAATAAAAACAAAAGTGGCAGCCAGCTCATGATAAAGCAGGTCATAGCCCCAGTAGATCAGCAGAGCGGCAATCCCCGAGCCTACCAGACCGAGTAGTAAGCCTTCCAGTAAGAAAGGCCAGCGGATAAACCAATCGGTTGCACCCACATATTTCATAATCGTAATTTCCCGCCAGCGAGAATAAACCGTCAGGCGGATGGTAATTATAATCAGGCAGATGGCCCCCAGCCCCAGAAGTAGTACAATGCCGGCACCCAGCCAGTGCATCAGGCGGGCCACGGCAAAAAGCTGGTCGACAATTTCCTGCCCGTAATTTACCTTTTCCACCTGGGGCAGGGCCCGGGCTTTCCGGGCAAAATCGTGAATTGTTTCTGGCTCAGCTACGCGCACCAACAAATAGTCAGGCAGGGGGTTAACTCCTCCAGTAGCCTCCAGGAGCTCGCTCTCACCGCCAAATTGCTGGCTTAACTGTCTGAACCCTTCTTCCCGAGGCACCAGGTCAACCTTCACTACCCCGGGCATTGCTTCAATCTGCTTCTGCACTGCCAAAGTTTCTTCGCGTGGAGTCTCAGGCAGCAAAAACACTGCTGCTTCTACATTGGACTTGAGGCTGGTGGAAATAAAGTTAATATTAAAAACCAGCAGTAAAAAAGCCCCCAGGATAAACATGGTAATGGCAACACTGGCCACTGCCGCCAGGCTCATCCACAGGTTGCGCCGTATAGATACCCAGGCCTGCCTGGCAAAATAGCCAGCCGTTCTAAGCTTCATAGCTGTACTCTCCTTCCCGGCTATCGCGCACCAGGCGGCCCCGGTCCAGAGCAACAACCCGTTTTTTCATCCGGTTTACTATATCCTGAGCGTGGGAAGCCATGATCACAGTTGTGCCCAGGTGATTAATTTCTTCCAGAAGTTTCATTATTTCAGCTGAGGTTGCCGGGTCAAGGTTGCCGGTAGGTTCATCAGCGATGAGAATGCGCGGGTTATTGACTATAGCTCTGGCAATCGCGGCGCGCTGCTGTTCCCCGCCTGAAAGTTGATGGGGAAACATGCGCGCTTTGCTGCTTAAGCCTACCTGGCTTAAAGCTTTTTCAACCTTGATCTTGATCTCCCGGGGAGCAGTTTCCAGTACTTCCAGGGCAATAGCAACGTTCTCAAAAATAGAGCGATCTGACAGCAAGCGAAAATCCTGAAATACAATGCCAATATTTCGTCTTAAATAAGGTATCTCATTCCTTTTCAGGCGGGCGATACTGCGACCGCCGACAATAATCTGACCTTTGCTCGGTATTTCCTGGCGAAAAATTAGGCGGATAAATGTTGTTTTACCCGCACCGCTAGGACCTACTAAAAAAACAAATTCACCTTTATCTATTTTAAGACTGATATTATCAAGGGCGACAATATCAGGAGTATATATTTTACTAACATTAAAAAACTGGATTAAACTCAAACTGCCACCCCCAAAAAAGGCAAAGGAAAAACAACCTCTAGGGTTGTTTCGACATAATGGCTTAAAATCCTTTTTAATTTTTTATTATAGCCCGATGTTATTAATTGTCTACTATGGGCTTGTCTACCATAAATCAGGTTTGAACACCGTTAAATACTTTTAAGCCTTTTAACGGCAGCCTTGATCGCCTCTGCCGTAAGATTATACTTTTGCATTAGCTCAGCCGGCTTACCAGATTCGCCGAAACTGTCAGAGATTCCGACCATTGCCATGGGGGTCGGCCTGGTAGTAGCCAGCAGCTCCGCCACGGCACTGCCCAAACCGCCAATAATACTGTGCTCCTCAGCCGTAACTACCACACCTGTAGCCGCCGCCGCCAAAACAGCCTCCCGATCCAGCGGTTTGATAGTACTCATATTAAGCACCATCGCGCTAATCCCCTCTGCCAGCAGTTCATCAGCAGCCTGTAGGGCTTCATTGACCATATAGCCGCAGGCAATAATCGCCGCATCCCGGCCAGGCCGTAACTGGTGGGCTTTGCCAAGGTGAAAACTGTAACTCTCATCATATATGCGCGGCACTGCCGGGCGTCCCAGGCGTAAGTATACAGGGCCGTCGTAGGCCGCAATAGCCTGAACGGCCTGCCTGGTCTCACTGGCATCAGCCGGTACTACAACCGTCATATTCGGAATGGCCCGCATCAGGGCTATATCCTCTACCGCCTGGTGAGAAGCGCCGTCCTCACCGACCGTCAGGCCGGCATGGGTAGCAGCAATTTTGACATTAACCCGAGGATAAGCAATTGCATTCCGCACCGGTTCATAGGCCCGGCCGGTAGCAAAAACGGCAAAAGTGCTGGCAAAAGGAATTTTACCACTCAGGGCCAGCCCAGCCGCCGTACCCATCAGACTCTGTTCGGCAATACCCATATTAAAAAAACGTTCAGGAAACTCAGCAGCAAAAAAAGCCGTCATAGTAGATTTGGACAAATCGGCATCCAGGACAACAATCCGTTCATCCTGCCGCCCTAACTCCACCAGAGCCCTGCCGTATGCTTCCCGGGTAGCAATTTTGGTCACATTAACACCTTCCTCAGAAATTATCTTGTCCACCGCCAGTAGCGTCGACTGAAGCAATGAATGTATTGTTAGTCGCCCAGCTCAGCCAGCGCCCGTTCTACTTCTTCTGCTTTGGGCGCCTTACCGTGCCAGCCCGCCTGGTTTTCCATAAAGGACACACCCTTGCCCTTAACAGTCTCAGCAATAATAACCGCCGGTTTTCCCTGTACCTGTCGGGCCCATTGCAGGGCTGCCATAATTTGGCTGAAATCGTGCCCATCAATAGTTCTGGTTTCCCAGCCAAAGGCCCGGAACTTCTCTGCCAGCGGCTCGGGGGACATAACTTCCTCCACAGCGCCATCGATCTGCAGGTGGTTGTGATCAATAATAGCCGTCAGGTTGTCCAGCTTGTAATGAGCTGCAGCCATAGCTCCTTCCCAGCCCATGCCTTCCTGTAATTCCCCATCACCTAAGAGCACATAGACCCGATAATCGGCCTTATCAAGACGGGCTGCCAGTGCCATGCCGTTGGCAACGGTCAGACCATGCCCCAGGGAACCGGTAGACACTTCTACCCCGGGAAGAGCTTTGCGATCCGGATGACCCTGCAGCGGGCTACCTAATTGGCGCAGGGTATTTAGTTTTTCTACCGGAAAATAACCTCTCTCTGCCAGGGCAGCATATAAAACCGGGGCGGCATGGCCTTTGGAAAGGACAAACCGGTCTCTCTGCGGCCAGTCCGGGCGCTCCGGGTCCAGGCGCATAACCCCAAAATATAATGAGACCACTATTTCTACTGCTGACAGGGAGCCACCGGGATGGCCGGAACCGGCAGCACCGACCATGCTAATTATATGCCGCCGCAGCCTCCGGGCGATAGTAGTTAATTCTTGATAATCAATTATCAAAACCCTTCATTCCTCCCACTGGCGAAAACCTTCGCCTAAAACTTCGTGTACATTAGAAACAATAACAAAAGCATTGGAGTCAACAGAGGCCACCAGGCCCTTCAAACGGCTTACTTCGGAGCGGTGAACCACTACCAGCAATATTTCCCGCTGCTGATGAGTGTATAGCCCCCTGGCGGCAATGCCGGTTGCCCCCCGGCCCAGCTGTTTTAGAACAGCACTGGCAATCGCTGCCGAATGATCCGAAATTATCAGAGCTGCCTTGGCATAACCGCCACCTTCCTGGACCGCATCAATAGCCCGGCTGGTAAGAAAAAGACCCAGCAGCGCATAAAGGGCCAATTCAATATTAAAAGTCAACGCTGCCAGAGCAATTACCAGGGCATCAACTATAACCAATCCCATACCTGCACTGATATGTAAAAAATGGCGAAATAGCAAGGCTGCCAGGTCGGTACCCCCGGTACTGCCACCACAGCGAAAAACTATTCCCAACCCCACCCCGCTCATCAGGCCGCCATAAATGGCAGCCAGGAGGGGGTTAGCGGTAGGAGCCTGCAGTACCAGAGCGAAGGCATCCGTTAATAGCGACAGCACGATGGTGCCATAAAGGGTTTTGACACCAAAATTCCAACCTAGCACTTTCAGCCCGGCCAAAAACAGGGGGATATTTAGAACCAATATCAATAACCCCACCGGCCAGCCAAAAAGGTGATGAATGACCGTAGCTAGGCCGCTTAGGCCGCCGGCAGCAATTTTATTGGGAACTAGAAAAAGCACAAGTCCCAGCGCCGTAATCAGGCTGCCTGCTGCTATGCCCAGGTAATTGAACCATTCTTTGTGCCAAAACCGGCCCCCGGCTAGAACACTACTCCTTTTCGACAAAGATCGCTATATTCCCTTCCACGGCCTATTTATGAATTAGCTTTCCCGCCAGACAACAGCCCCGGCCGGGCAGACCTGGCAGCAACTGCCGCACTGGTTGCAGCTGCCGTCTATGTAGTAAAAAGGATCGCCCCAGCCAGCAACTCTGCTGCCGTTCTCAACAGTGACAGCATGACTATCCCCTACCGCCCTTAGCGGCCTGCGCCTCTCCCTGATGGCCTTTAGCGGGCAGGCCACTGAGCAATTACCACAACCGATACAGGCGTCAGTAATCACGTAAGGCATTTTTACCCCTTCCTAACTGTCCTATATTGATCATTGTTTGCCCCAGCCTGAAGGGTTATGCAATAAGCCTACCGCTCATCTTACCGCCTACCCAGTGTAAAAAGCCCGCATGCTTGCGCACCCGGGCTAAAGTCGTTACTTGTTGATGATTTTGTCTAAAGCTTCATGAATAAACTCCAGCAGCAGTTTATGTTCACCGCCGCTTAGAGTTGTAATTTGGTCCTGCAGGTTGCTGACATAAGCGCTTAACTGGCTCGATACAGAAGCCTGTGAAGCCGGATTAGCCAGTAGGCCGAAACCCGTACCGGCGACCAGGAAAAGTCCTATCTCCGGCCTGGGTACCTTCTGCAAAGCATGCTGCAGCAGCTGTATCGCCTTTTCCTCCAACACCTTTAACAACACCAGCAAAATTGTCAGCACATAAGCACAGTTGATTACAGGCTGTTCCTTACCCGGTATTTCGGCTAAAAGTTTCCCGACAACCTTGTTCGCCTCCCGGGGTAATAGGTTACTCAGTGTTTTCAGCAACTTACCCCTGGCATGTTGCCAGTCTGCATTAACACTATCCTCTTCCTTGCCCTCTTTACTTATACTGTCAGCGCGAAGGGTAGGGACAAATTTAAGCAGCGAACGTCCCGGAATTTTTTCATTGCTGTTTACAACATAGCGCCGTTCCAAAAAACCTTGCTTTTCCAACTCCAGCAACATGTCATAGGCAGTCCATTTGC
>JAAYGJ010000212.1 GCA_012727745.1 Clostridia bacterium
GGTATAAGCCCAGCCTCTAGCACCGGCAGCCAGGCTGCGAAAACGCCGCGGCAGGTCACCAAGTTCAATTCTCTTGGCTTCAGCTAAAATAACCGCCCTTTCAATGACGTTTTCCATTTCCCGTTCATTGCCGGGCCAATCATACCTAATCAAAGCGTCCATGGCCTCATCAGTAAAACCGTAAAGTTTTTTCTGTAAACGTTCGCAAACTTTGTCCTTAAAATACCGGGCCATTAAAGGAATGTCATCACGCCGTTCTCGCACCGGCGGCACCCGAATGGTTATAGCGTTAAGCTGGTAGTACAGCTCCGGCAAGAAGCTTTGCTGTTTTAGCGCCTCCTCCAGGTCCTGGCTACAGCCCACAATCACCCGCACGTCAATCCGTTCCGGTGTCATTTCCCCCAGACGAAAATACTCCCCATCTCTTAGGACCTGTGAAAACTTCTTCTGTGTTCTGAGGCTCATTTCGCCAATGTCCTCAATATAAATGGTGCCCTTATGGGCTTCCGCCAATAATCCCTTTGTGCCTGAGCCACTGCCGCCCCCTTCTTCAACGTAGCCAAACAGTTCTCTTTCTAGTAAATTCTCAGGCAAAACAGCGCAATTAAGTTCTACAAATGGCCCCTGGGCCCGCAGGCTGTTGTAGTGAATGGCCCTGGCCACCAGCCCCTTATTGGTGCCGACCTCCCCCTTAATCAGGACCACAGCCTCTGTTTTGGCAACCCTGTCAATAAAATAGTAAACCTCCTGCATGGCTTCACTGTTACCGATTAACTCGTCATATTGCCTGCTATAAACATTGAGTTCCTGGCGCAGGAAAAGGTTGCTTTTTTCCAAACTGGCAATTAGATAGGGCAGGCACATCCGATTTTCCGCCTCGCCGTTGTAAACAGCAATGGCTTTTTCTCTACAGGTGGGGTAACCGCAGGCACCGCAGTTAAGTTCATCTTCCGGCCCATATTTGCCCAGTTCAGCCAGAATAGCCCTGATATCTTTCTCACTGGGACGGGATAAAACAATATGCCGGTCGTTAAATTCGCGGCGCAAACTAATACCTTCCAGCTTAACAGGCCGTGGCTGCGGCTGTATTTTTAGCCCCTGGCGGGTATAGTCGGCTACGAGCTGGCGCCTTTTTATACTGGAAAACTTATTTTCCTGCATAGGGCCGTTGATACAACCCTTACAGAATAGAATATCCACAAGGTGCGGCACCGCTTTGCCCTCGTCGGCAGCTTCTAAAAATGCCAGGCAATCTTCCCACCCCGCCACTACAATTGCTTCATTTTTCAAGATGTCATCGTCAATACCGGCACTGGAGTGCAGGCCGCCGCCAACAGGATAAAGGCGCCCCATATAAGCAGGTTCACTGTCAAAAGCGCTATTGGCGCAAGTGTGAACATTTATCTCGCGGCTGGCCAGCATTTCTTTCAGTTCAAGAAAGGTCAAAACTGCATCAACTACCCCGGCCACCTCTTCGTCTTCAGCCTCACCCTTTTTGGCTACGCAGGGCCCAATGAAAACAATGCGTTTTTCTGAGCCTGCCTTATGCTTGAGATAACGGGCCAGGGCGATCATCGGCGATACCACCGGCACCAGGCGGGGAATCAGGCGGGGGTAGTATTTAGTAACCAGATTTACTACTGCCGGACAGGGGGTGCTGATAAAGCCCTGTTGTGCGCTGTTTTCTGCCAGGTAACGGAGGCCTTCCTGGGTTACCAGGTCAGCACCAAAGGCAACTTCATGCACTTCTGTAAAACCTATTTGCTTTAAAGCATTCACCAGCTGGCCCGGCGAGGCCGGGTAAAACTCCGGCACAAAAGAAGGGGCCAGGCAGGCAATAGTCGGCCCGCTGTTAATGAAAGCCTCGACTTTTTCCACATCACATCGCACCAGCTTGGCTTGCTGGGTGCAGACCTCTACACAGTGGCCGCAGTGGATACACTTTTCCTGTATTACCTGGGCCTGACCATTGATCACTTTAATAGCCTTTACCGGACATTCCCGAATACAGGCATAACACTTGCGACACTTCCTCGTGATAGTTTTCACGATGTCTGGCATTATATTCCCACCTCGGCAACTATTTTTGTAATTATTAATATTATTATACAATATACC